>DASVMC010000870.1:0-5637 GCA_036384555.1 Niabella sp.
TGGAACAATTTCTTAATTATAATCTTATGCAGAATCCCGGATTTTTTCCGTTTTTCCCATATTCCGAAGTACACACAGCCAACGTTCCAGGTCTGTTTTAATTTGTTTCTCCTTCAGGTTAAAGTTAAGAGGTGTTCACCATAAGGCAGGGCTATCGGGCTATTGTAAACTGTTTCTATCTATGCAGTATGCGCTCTGTTACAAATTGTTTGTAATACCGGCCGATAGGAATATCGAGGCCGCCTAATTGAACAGTTGTATTATTATATCCGGAAACATTATCTAACGAAATAATATAAGACCGGTGCACGCGCAGAAATTTAAAATCGGACAGCAGGTTTTCCATTGAGCTGATGGATTGCTTTACGAGCAAATTTTTACCGTCTGACAAATATAGTTTTACATAATCCTTACAGCTTTCTATATATAGAATCTCATTCACAAGCACCTTTTTCATATCCTTATCCACTTTGAGATAGACAAATGCACTATCGTTTTTTGGCACCGAAACAACCGGCGGGTCCTCAATACCTATCAACCGGTTTAGCTTGGTAACTGCCTTAATAAACCGTTCAAAAGAAACGGGTTTTACCAGGTAATCAACTGCATCAAGTTCAAACCCGTCCACAGCATACTCCCGGTAGGCGGTAACAAAAATCACCTTCGGCGGTTGCGCTAAATTTTTTAAAAAATCGGTGCCCATAATGCGGGGCATCTTAATGTCTGAAAAAATAACATCTACCTTATGCTGCCGCAGTACTTCCAATGCCTCAACAGCATTGGTGCACTGGCCCGCTATTTCCATACCTCCGATATCATTGATATATCTTGCCAGTATTTTTAAAGCTGGCGGTTCATCGTCAATAAGCAGGCAATGGATACTCATATAACAGCAGTTTGTAAACCGGGTGAAAAGATCTCGTTTTGCTTCGCAACCTCTCCGCTCAAATCCATTTTTAACGATACAACAAAAAAATTGCCTTCATCATTCAATTGCAACTGGTGATGATCCGGGTATATAAAAGCCAGTCGTTTCCTTACATTAGAAATCCCAATGCCATTATTGCTATATAGTGTGTCATTATTTTTGCTGTTGGCTATTTTAGCCTTCAGCTCGTTTTCTTTTATCGATATATCAACACTAAGCCAGCATTTTTCAAGCTGCTCAGAAGTGCCGTGTTTAAAAGCATTTTCCAAAAAGGGTAACATCATCAGTGGTGCAATAAAGATGCTTTGGGATTCTCCATCCACATTCCATGATATGTCGATCTTATTGCCATACCGTTCCCGCTCCAGTTCAATATAATGCTGCATGATCTCCAGTTCCTTTTCCAGCCTTACTTCCTTGGCCTTGCAATCATACAGCATATAACTGAGCAGGCTGGACAATTTCAGGATCAAGCCCGGTGTCTTCGGTGAATTTTCCAGCGAAAAGGCGTATATATTATTCAGCGTATTAAATAAAAAATGAGGGTGCACCTGCGCTTTTAACAGTTGCAGTTCGGCGGTTATTTTTTCCTGTTGCGCGTGCAGCCATTCCTGCTGCTTTCTATTCCAATGCTTGAAAAATTTAATAACCATCGGTACTGCAGCAGATGTGGTGATGCACAAATAACACCAGGCCTGCTGCCCTTTGGGAAGTATATATTTCAAGTGCAGCGCTTCCTGCACCGGTATCATGATGTAATCTTTGTACCATACATCAAGGTACAAACCGGTTACCCCCCATGCAAATATCAATAACAAAAATTCCAGTATTTTTCCTTTAAGCAATAATTTGGGCACTGCCCAGTATGCCATGGGGTAACCATAGATAATAAAGATCGGCAGCCATATGAGCATATTGATGAGCTGCATACCATACGATCCGGGAGCGCCTATTGCTACCCAAAAGCCGGCCCATATGATCGTATGTACGATCCAGTACAGACAATGGCGCACTATCCTGTACCGATTGGAAAGAATAAAATCATTGTACAGGAACAGATTGATGGATTTTAACAACCGGCTCATTTACGCACTTTTAATTTTGTTGAATGCCGCTGCCGGGATGGTCTTTAAATATTATACAATAAATAACCCATCTAAGAACAGTCACAACCGGTAGCCCTACCAAAGTTACATAATTGTTTACCCCTGTTGAATGGGAAAAATACCAAAAGCTATTTTTTTCGATAAACGACAGAAATTGCTCTGTTAACACCATTTATCCAAATTATTAGTTTTATATCTGAAACCGGTCCTGTTAAGCGATTAGTGGAAACACCGCATATTTCTCGTGATTACCTTAGCCACAGATAATTCTTTAAACTTAAAAATGAACAGGTCAAATAAGCCGGAAATACTAAAAACAGAAAGTGTCTGGCAGCACAGCTTATCATTCACAGGCTGATTATCCCGGTCATTGCCCTTCCTATTCATTTTAATAAAGCTACTTTAATGAACCTAAAACTTTTTCTTTCGGTTTTTTTGCTCTTGTCGCTATTGGCATGCCGCAAAAAGGATATTGATGCCCTTCGCCGTGACCTTAACGAGCAGCAATACCGCATTACACTTCTCGAAAAAGCGGTTAGAAGCATTAATAGCGATATGAAAGCCCTAAAGACCATTACAGAGACGCTTCAAAAAAACATCAGTGTAAAATCTTACGTATCAACTGCTAATGGCTATGTGCTTACCATGAGCGATGGCACCACCCTTGAGCTCAAAAACGGTGCCGATGGTTCGAATGCGCCCCGCATTGGTGTAAAGAAAGATACGGATGGGCAATATTACTGGACATTGGCCGGGGAGTTTTTAATGCAGGATGGTAAAAAAATAAAGGTTACCGGTAATGATGGGCAGGATGGAAAGGATGGTCAAGATGGTACAAATGGCGCCGCCGGCACCAATGGTATTACTCCGCTGCTGCAGGTAAATACCGATGACAACTATTGGATGATCAGCTATGATAATGGGGCAAACTGGCAGCCGGTAACAGATGCGCTGGGCAATACCATACCAGCTACCGGCGCTACAGGCCCGCAGGGTCCGTCAGGTATTACCGGCTTTAGTATTGCTGATGCAGGTACTGATATTGTGATCACCTATATGGGTTTAACTTATACGATGCCCAAAAGCAATGGCAGCGTTGATGTCGGCGCCGGGCAAATTTCAGCAGGCAGTAATCATTCATTCTTTATCAACGCAGTGGGTAACCTGTATGCTACGGGAAATAATACTTATGGGCAGTTAGGTATCGGCAGCAGCGCCAACCAAAAAACACCCCGGTTTGTAATGGGTAACGTGAAAAGGGCTGAGGGAGGAATGCAACATTCACTGATTCTGACTACGGATGGAAAACTGTACGCTATGGGATATAATGGAACCGGGCAGCTGGGTATTGGCAACATGCCCAATCAATTGCTTCCGGTTTTAGTTACAGATAATGTAAAAGCAATGGCAGCAGGCTCCTATCATTCACTGATATTAAAGAATGACGGAAAGCTTTATGGCGCGGGGTTAAATGATAAAGGGCAACTGGGTATCAGTGACCATATGATGCAAATTGTTCCTGTTTTGATCACTGATAATGTAAAAGCGATCGCAGTTGGAGACAATTACTCTCTGATATTGAAAAATGACGGAAAACTTTATGGAACCGGCTCCAATGAAAAAGGCCAGTTAGGTATCGGCAACAATATTGATCAAACCCTGCCGGTACTGGTGGCTGATGATGTAAAAGCTGTAGCGGCCGGCTCATCGCATACCCTTATAATAAAAACCAATGGAGATGTTTACGCATCAGGCCTTAACCAAAATGGTGAGTTAGGCATTGGCAACAATACCGATCAAAACCTGCCGGTTCTGGCAACAAGCAATGGACTAGCCGTATCTGCAGGTTACGAGCATTCATTGGTATTAAAAAACGATAAAGGGCTTTATGCTGCCGGCTATAACATTTCGGGGCAGTTAGGTACCAGCAATAACACCTACTATAACCAGTTTGTGCCGGTAACAGCAGACGTTACTACTATTGCTGCAGGAAGCGGCCATTCAATAATAGTAAAAGCCGATGGCAAAATCTATGCTACAGGATGGAATACCGAGGGCCAGTTAGGGCTCGGGAACAATACCTCTGTAAACCAGTTTACGGAAGTACCTGCATTTGAATGAGGGATCTTATTGGGATAGACAACTAAAAGATAATCGTATAAAACCTTTACGAATGTCAAATAAGTATAAGCAATACCAGCAGTTTGTGATAATATGCATTTCAGTTTTATTGTGGCTGCAGCTGACAGGCTGCGGCAAAGATCATGATAATGGCGCGTCAGAGCAAAAAGCCACCGTAATATATATTGCCGGTGAGGAACGGGAAAACGCTGCCGCCCCTTTTGTAGCGAAGTACTGGAAAAACGGGAAAGCCACCGTCCTGTCTGCCGGTAGTGAAAGCAATTTTGCAACCGGTATCGCCTTGTCCTCATCAGGCGACGTATATGTCTCAGGCTATCAAAGCGGTGATGCCTACATCGCAAAATACTGGAAAAACGGAAAGGAAGCCAGTCTCACCGATGGTTCAACAAATGCCTATGCGCTTGGCATTGCCTTAAAAGGAGATGATGTATATGTGGCAGGTTATGAAGAAAACAGCAGCGGAATCTATATAGCCAAATATTGGAAAAACGGCGTAGTCGTTGTTTTAAGCGATGGCAGTGCAAAAGCCTTCGCCTCAGGCATCAGCATCATAAACGACGACATATACATTACAGGCTATGAGAAAAACAACAGCACTGGCAACTATATGGCGAAATACTGGAAAAACGACGCACCGGTTTCCCTTACAGATGGCAGTAAAGATGCGTATGCTACAGATATAGCTGTTAGTGGAAACGACCTTTATATAACGGGCTATGAGAAGAGCGCGACTACTAATTATTTTGTTGCCCGCTACTGGAAAAACAACAATGCGCCTGTATCCCTTACTGATCACCAAAGTCATGCGTATGCTGAGGCCATTAAAATTGATGACGGCAATATTTACATTGCCGGTTATGACCAGGATTATACAGTTATTGATAATGTTCGTTATTGGAAAAACGGGGTGGAACAAAAAATCTCCGGAGAACAAAAATATATATCTGCCACGGATGTTGATGTTAAAAACGGAGAAGTATATGTAACCGGTACCGAAGCGGGAACATCCGTAGCAACAATGGCACGTTGCTGGAAGAACGGCAGTTTAGTTTTTTCGCTAAACACAGAAAGCAATTTCAATGCCATTGTAGTGCAGTAACTCCTTTATAGAATATAAGTGCAGGCCATCGCTGTTGGAAACATTTTAAAAATAAAAAATTCACAAATGAAAAACCTATTATCCATTCTGTTTATCTGTCTTCTTTTTTCGATAAACAGTAATGCACAGTTACTCAACAAACTGAAAGAAAAAGCCGGATCAGCCGTAAATAAAGCTACATCATCAACTGCTCAAAATTCAAAGCAAGCGCATACGGAAGATAATGCTTCTTCGTCGTCAACAACAACTTCTTCCACAATCTCAAATAACAATAATAAAATGGATTACCCCTTTATCGTACTATCCGACGCGAAATTTTATTTTTCGGATAAACCCTTTACCAATAGCAATGCAGGAGCGAA
>DASVMC010000871.1:0-8185 GCA_036384555.1 Niabella sp.
ATATACCGGGTATCGTTGTAACTGATGCTATCGATATAAAAGCTGCTGATCTCCCGGTCGTCAAAAAAAACACGGGCGCTGTAAATACCGATCCTGCTGCCGGGGCGGCCCCAGGTATCGTAAGCCTCAATGGCAAAACCCAGATTATTCAAAGCCGTGCTGATACTACCGCCGTGCACCGTGTAGGCAGTTCCCGACCTGTTTAATGAATAAACAGAAGGGGACTGGTCATAAGTGCTGTTCGCCCGATCGTACATGATCAGTTTAACGATTGAAGGGGCGCTGTTATCCGTAATGGGTGTACCAAACAGATCCGGGTTCAGACGCCTTCCTGACTTTGTATCAATAACCTCCCAGTGTACATGCGGGCCCTGTGATCCGCCTGTGGTTCCGCTAAAAGAAATAAAATCGCCTTTTTTAACAGGAAATTTTCCCGCGGGAATGGTCAGGTGTGTTTCCCAGGACTCATGCTGGTACTGATAGTCGCTTACATATTTTTCAAGATCAGGCCGGAAATCATTTAAATGCCCGTACAATGTTGACCAGCCATTGGGATGGTTAATAATGATCCACCGGCCCCAGCTCAGCGGCTCAATTCCCACAAAGGCAATATAGCCGTCTGCCGCTGCAACCACCCGCTGGTTCACCACCTGGTTCGTGCGCACATCCAAACCCATATGCCAGTGATTGGGCCTTAGTTCGCCCATGTTAGCTACTATATCCGGTTTTAACAAAGTGGGCCACCTGAAATATCCCTGCTCATAATCAGGTTTCTTATACAATTGGCCATATACAGCCCCGCCAAGGAACAGGCATACGGATAAAAATAAATACTTTGCCATCGCTCCAAATATAGTAAATCGCAAATAAGAACTATTTTCATAGCCTTATTTCAGCATGATCATGAAAAAATATCTGTCAGGAATTGTTGCATTGATTCTGGTAACGAATATCGTACAGGCGCAGTCCGTACAACCGAAGAAGGACTGGCATTACCTGGATTATAAAGAGAATGGCTATCATGGTATCAGCCTGAACCAGGCCTACGCCCTCTTAAAAGGAAAGAAAAGCGAGCCCGTCATTGTTGCGGTGATCGATAGCGGCATTGATACTTTACACCCCGACATTCCTTTATGGCATAATCCCAAAGAGATTCCTGCCAACCGGAAAGATGATGATGGCAATGGCTTAACGGATGATTATTATGGCTGGAACTACCTGGGCGCGCCCGATGGGGAAAATCTTTCTGTAAGCATCAGCGATGACTGGAGAACCTATCACCGCTTTAAGCAGCAATTTGAAGGAAAAGATAGTGCACAGGTTCCCAAAGATCAGCAATGGCATTACAGAGAATGGAAACGGGCACATCAGAAGCTAATCGATTCTTACGACAGTGCCACAAAAATAATCGACAATCTCAGAACCAACTGGGACATTGCCAACCGATCGAACACGATCCTTAAAGAAATGCTGAAAAAAGAGGTATTCACTGCAAAAGACCTGGACAGCCTTCCTGTTACTGCCGCCAACCAGCAACTGGTCAATATGTGGAAAGAGATCTTTGGAGGAAAGGATGTCAATAATGTAGGTTTTTTAAAAGAATTCAGCGATTTTAAAAAGGAACAGGAAGACAACCTCATCAAGCTGACAACACTTCCCCGGGATGAGCGTGGTGAGCTGCTGAAAGACGATGACTATGATATTACTAAAACAAAATACGGGAACAGTAATCTTACCGGTTCCAGCGGTTACCATGGAACCAGCGTGAGCAGCGTTATTGGCGCTTTGCGTAATAACGGCATCGGAATTGACGGTATTGCAGATAATGTAAAAATCATGATGATCCGGGGAATTCTGGGAAAGGATGAGTTTGATAAAGATGTAGCGCTGTCTATAAGATATGCAGTAGATCATGGCGCCAAAGTGATCAATATGAGTTTTGGCAAATACATTTCACCCGATAAACAATGGGTGGACGATGCTATCCGGTATGCATTGTCAAAGGATGTGGTGCTGGTACATGCTGCAGGAAATGATGCTTCAGACAATGATACCGATGACAACTATCCCAGCTCATCCACCATTAATGGAATGGCCCTGCCCAACCTCATACAGGTAGGTGCCAGCGGAGATACCAGTGTAGGCGGTGTGATTGCCGCTTTCAGCAATTACGGTAAAAAAACAGTAGATGTTTTTGCCCCGGGTGTTGAGATCAACTGCGACATTACCGGAACCGGCACGCAAATGGCCAGCGGCACCAGCCTGGCAAGCCCTGTGGTAGCGGGTATTGCTGCCTTGCTGCGCGCTTATTTCCCATCACTGAAAGCGCCAGAAATTGTAGCCATTCTTAAGAACTCGGGCTCAACCATTGAAGAGCCGGTGAACAAACCGGGAACTGATGAAAAAGTACCGCTCTCTGAACTGTGCAATTCCGGGAAAATCGTAAATGCAGCGGGTGCTGTAAAAATGGCTATGGATTACGGGCAAACAAAATGATCCATCCCTAACCTGAATGCGCTATGAACCCTGACCCTAAAAATATTTTGTGCCTGTTTGGGTTGCATAAAGCTATTGACCGGATCCCTGCTGATGCTTAGCACGCGCAGCCCGGAAAACAGGCAGCGAGGTGGCAAAAATCAAAGTACCTACAATTACAGCAACGGTCCCGTCCCGGGCAATCAATCCAAGTATAGCCACACCCGCCCCTACAATTGCGATCGACGCCGCTATCACTTTTACACCGAAGTAATTTTGCTGCCTTGCGCTTTCTTCCTTTTCAACTGAATGTATTTGCTGCTGTGCCCTGTAAGGCGTTTCCGGAATGCTATGCCGCCCTTTCAGCCAATAATAAATTTCAAAACAGAGCAGCACAAATAAAGGAATGCCCACACCCAATGCAGTTTCCCAGACCCTGTTTAGTTTATGCCCCAGTAAAGCATCCCCGTACAGTTTCAGCGTAAGGCTGATCAATAAACCCGATAAAGAAGCAGTGACCACCGAAACCGCCGTTTGCCGCTTCGAATACAATGTCCAGATTATGGGAGCAAATAATGCCCCTCCGGCAATAGAGGCGGTACTTAAGACCATTTCCACGATACCACCAATCATGGGAACCAGCATTGCAATTCCGATGGTAATCAATCCGAAGAATACCGTAAAAAAGCGTGCTGCCCTGATCAGTGCCTTTTCAGAAGCAGCAGGGTTAATGGATTTTTTATATACATCATGAGCAAATACAATGGCCATCATATTAATAGTAGTGTTGGCCTTGCTGGCACTGGCAGAAATCATACCGGACAGCACCAGGCCGATCAATCCGGCAGGCAATACCTGCTGGCAGATCATCATATAGGCACCCTCAGGTTCAAGCCCTGTTAAACCCGGATTAATGACCCGGTAGATCATAGGAGGCAGCATCCAGACAAAGGGACTTATAAAGTAAAGAATTGAAAACAGGTAGGCTACTTTTTTTGCTTTCTTCTCGCTTGAAACAGAGGTATACCGCTGTACATACGCCCAGTTCCCTCCTATATACACGGTCTGATAAGCGAGGAAGGCAAGAAAGAATCCAAAGGAATACTCACTATTAAACAATTTAAAAAAATCCGGCGGTGTTTTATGAATGAATGCCTGAACACCCCCCACCTCTTTAAAGGCCATTGGAATAACGATGAGCACTGCTGCCGTAAGGATCACAAACTGCACCACATCAGTGACCAAAACAGCCCACAGCCCCCCGGCCGATGTATATAGAATGATAACCGCCCCGATAATAAAAATACAGGTGTTCAGAGAAAGCGGGGTTGCCACACTGATCATTTTTCCGACCGGATATAAAACGGAAGCCGTAGTAAAAAGACTATGCAGCATAATAAGAAACGTATAAAATTTCTGGGTTTTGATGCCCAGGCGGTTATTAATATATTCTGCTGCAGTAATAGCTCCTGTCCGCTTCCATTTTGCGGCAACAAACCAGGCCACCAGCAGGCCGCCAAAGACCATCGTCAGCTGGATGCCATTGGCGACAAAACCATTTTTATAAGCAATAGAGCCCCATACAACAAAGGTTCCGGCTGAAAAATAGCTGATGAACAGGGATATGCTGTTGATCCACCAGGGTGTAGATCCCCCGGCTTCAAAAAATGCGGAAGAGTTTTTGCTGCCCATTCGTGTAAATAGCATTCCGATACCCAGGATCAGCAGGGCAAAAACGGCCATTACAAAAAAATCAAGTTGTTGCATTGTATCGTATTAATGTAGCTGTTTATTGTTACCGGAATGCGAGGACCTGTACTCCATAAGATCCTAATTGCACGGAGCGCTGTTCCTTTGCTGTTTCCATTGCAGCGCCCGGCAGCGCCGTTACCAACGTTCTCCGGCGGCCATCGAGTTTATCCCATCGGATCCGGATATTTCCGCTGACCTTTTTATTAATATCATTGAGTAAAATGAGGAAAAGCTGTTTCTTATCCTTGCTTTGGGCGGTGATATACTCTATATCTGGATTATCACATTCAATAAACCCATTTCGGATGATCAGATCGGCTTCGTTTCCGTAAATAAGTCCAGGTTGAAAACCATAAGATTGATGAGGCCCCACCTTGGGTGTAACAAATCCTCTTGGAAAACGCACGGCATCCTTTGTCCGGTACCGGGTCTCTGCAAGCAGGTAATCTGTGATCCAGCCGATCTGCCACCAGGCATGATGCGGATAAGGACCAGCGCCCTGGCTCATTACATCCCAATAATAAGAAGCTACACCGGTTTTGTCGTCTACGAAAGCATCTCTTCCAATAGCGGCAGCCCGCGCCATTTCAATAAACAGACTGTCGCCGGTAAGCTGGAACATGCGGACGAACATACCGGCATGGCTACATAACAGGATCGGGCCATGATCATTAGATGAACCCAGGATACCGCCGTGTTCAAAACTGAGTCCTGATTGCTCAATTTGCCAGTCCTTCCTGGGAATGCCTCTAACCAGTTTGGATTTTTCGGATGCTTGCGGATGGGTCATAACAGAAGAAAAATACATTTTTGCTGTTTTAATAGCTGCCTCCTGGTATTGCTTATCGTTTGTCAGTTCAAAAAGATCCAAAAGTGCCTGTGCCGACTGACCGGTAGCAAAATCCGGTGCATACCGTGTATCTCCGCATACACCAATAAATGCGCCGTTATTAACCGCATTTTTAATAAACCAGTCGGCACCTTTTTTTGCTGCAGCTATGTATTTTTCATCTTTCAGGATACGGGCGGCAACCAGCAATCCATAAAATGTAGGCCGGAGGTCTTTTAAATCCGTAAATAACGGTTGATGGGTAATCCGGTCATAAGCTACATCCCAGCTTCCGTCCGGCTTTTGCCACTGCATTAATAAATCGGCCCCTAGCCGGAGACGCCGCTGCAATTCCCGGTTCCCCGGTTCAAATAACAGGATGTTTCCGATATCGAGCATTACATAATAGGTAAGACTGATGGGCTCAACAAAATCGCCCCATTCCTCCACAAATTTCTTACTTTTCGTAAGATAATACTGCCCGATCGCCGCTCCTTTGAAGAAACCGGTATCTGTTTGTTGCTGGGCCAGCTTAAAGTTTAAAGCGTAAGGCAGCAAACTGTCTTTTAAAAGCGGATCGCCGGTTGTATTGGCCAGCATCCACATAGCACCATAATCCGAATTCTTAATGGCATCCCCACTTGATCCTACAACACCTCCCCGGTAAGACTGGCCTGCAATTGTTAAACCCCTGTAATCCGCAAAATTCACCAGCGAGGTTTTGGGATTGATGAGGTATTGGTACATACGCTCCACTCTTTTGCTAAGTGATTGTGTATTGCTGCGCAGCGACAACTGCTCATTAAAATGATTAATATCATTAACCACATGCGCAAGCATTTTATCCCACTGGTCGTTTAAAAAACTGATCCGGAGTCCGTATTGCAGTAAGGTATCTTTTTTTAACTGAGAGAAGGGTTCTCCTAAAACAGGATAGTATACCGTTGGGAAAAGCGTGCCGTTCCTGTCTTTATGCGAAACAGCCACATTCCAGTCATTATTTGTTTTGTGATCATAGCTCCAGGGATCCCTTCCCAGCTCCGGGTCAGGAGTTGCGGCAACAGAAATATTGTCGTTGGTCGTTATAATAGAAGTCAGGGTTCCGGCCCCCCGCTCCCGGTAAAGCGCCGGTACATCGGGTACGCCCTGACCATAAGCGTATCCCAGCACCCTGTTTTTCTCAAAATACCGTCCCTGAAAATAACCCGGAACCGTTGCCCATTTCATCTCCTTTTCAGGGATGGCAAACAGCGTGGGACTTGCTAAAGAAAAGTATCCGGCTTTTTTTGTTTGCAGCAGCTGTCTGATAACAAGATCTCCTTTATAAACATCATCCAATGAAAAGATGGTGGTAATGATTGCAACCGGGGAATCATAAACGAACCGGACCGTATGTTTATTTACTTGTGTGGCTTTTTGCGGGTAGAAAGTAGAAGCTGTTCCTGCGGTATTGAATGCTGCCGGGGTTGAAGCATCGGCCCACCGGTGTTTTAAATAGTGGAAAAGCGTATCCGGCCAGGGTGTACCCGCCACCGTTGTAAAGGCATGATCTGCTGCTTTACCTGGTTTATCCGCTGTGTAAAGCAGGGTATAGTTCCCTGAAGGCTGCGGCAGCTGTACCCATTGCGCTCCTTTTTTAAAAGCGATAGCACTCACCTTCCACCCGTCAGGTGTTGACATCCATTTTATCTGTAACCGTTCATTGATCAGTTCCACTTTTTTTTGAGCAGCAAGGGAAGCCGTGAACAGGAAAAGAAAAACAATAAAAAGATATTTCATTATAGCCGGTATTAATTGGATGATTATTCAAAACAGCGCACTTCAAAAATAGCCGCGGGAGTGGTTAAAGAAGGATGCTGTGGTGCTATTTTCAGACGGGTTGTGCGCAACCCCTCTTCAAAACAAATAGTATTACGGGTTTGATAATTCTCTTTTTTCTCATAGATCTTTTCATCCCGGTCATTATAAATGATGTAATCACGCACACAAAAAGGCATCACTGTTTCAGGATGGGTCATGAGCACAGATTCCATAGGATGATCAAAATCGGTATCAAAGGCTATAATGATCTTCCTCACCGTTACGGGCTCGTCCCATTCTAAACAGATAAATGGCTGCGGATCCTTAAGGTCGGCCACCCACGCGTTGGGCCGGGTTGTGGGCCGTGTAATGCCATTCTTTATGTTCATTGCGCTAAACCCATTAACAGGTTCGCTTAAAGTAAGCGCCAGGTTGTGACCTGCCGGGCGACGTTGCGGACACCAGAACTCAAACGGATCTATACCGATATTTTCGGGCGGATCCTGCCGCCCATAGTTGGAAACAGCCGGATTAACGGTATTAAATACAGAAAGAATACCTGTAATGCGCAGGGACGAACGGGCAATTTTTACAGCCGGGTTTTTATGCAGTATCAGGAAAACGTATTGCTCTTCATCAAGCACGGCATCCGGGCAAACGCCCACACGGTTTTCGCCCGGTTGTAACGGGTACTGAAAGGAGGCCAGCGTGATATCGGGCGTATAGCTGCCGGTCCTTGAACAAATTCTTAATTCAAGATGCAGCACCGTATCCGTTTCACAATATACTGACAAAGAAATATCCGGGATTTTCCCGCTCCGGAATGGTAACATTTGCCCGACAGCAGGGTCCAGCGTCAGAAATTCCCCATCGGCGGTCAGTTCCTGCAATTGCAGCGCACTGCTGGCCGTTATGGTGGCTCCGGTTGTTTTATTTCCGGAATCTTCCGGGTGAATACCCGGAATAAACTGTCCGGTATGGATCAGGTGTTGCTGCAGTAATGCTGTTTTATTGTCATTGATGATGTCCGCAGGCAGGCAGTGGTATTTTTTGCAAAGGGTGGCGGCAATAGCTACTGCCTGTGAAACATAGGCACCCGTGGCCATTACCCTTGATGAAGCAAAGGCAACATGCGAACTGCTGATGATCCTGCCTGCAAGGAACAGGTTTTTTATGTTTTTTGAGTAAATACAACGGTAAGGGATCTGATAGACCCCTTTACTATGCCATTGATTACAGCCGGGTGCATTTGAATAGATACCATCAGACGGGTGCAGGTCAATACTCCAGCCGCCAAAGGCGATCGCATCTGTGTGCTTTCGCTGTTCC
>DASVMC010000872.1:0-3537 GCA_036384555.1 Niabella sp.
ATATACCCTTTGAAACCTGTTGGGTTTCAGGAACCTGATCCGGGTAATGCCGGCGTAGGTAGGAAATGTATCAGCTTTATACCATCCTGTGTTTGATTTTTTATGGAACATTGGATATATTTTTTTATTCAGGAAATAAAAAACACTACCCTTTTAGAGTGGCTGGGGGTGGGTTTTGGTGTTGCACAGGTGCTGTTCGCAAAGGTCAATAAAGTATGGCTGTACCCAACGGGGATTCTATCTGTAGTCATCAGCATTTATATATTTATAACAAGCGGGTTATATGCAGAAAGTATTTTAAACCTTTATTACCTGGTCATGAGCATTTATGGCTGGTGGTTCTGGGTGTACAAGAGAGCGGTACAGCCCCTGCCGGTTACTAAAACAACCTTCCAGGAATGGAAAACAGTACTGGCAATTGTTGGGGGTGGTTTTTTGATTTTATACCTCGCGCTAAAATATTTTACGAACTCCGTTGTTCCTGTGATGGATGCGTTTGTAAGTGCTACCGCCTGGGCAGGTATGTGGCTGCTTGCCAGGCGCAAACTGGAAAACTGGATCTTACTGAACATCAGCAATGCAGTAGCAATTCCCTTATTATTTTATAAACAACTTCCCCTGTACGCAGTGTTGACATTATTCTTATTTATTGTAGCTATACTGGGTTTCTTTGAGTGGAAACGTATGATTGAAACGGAAAAAAATGATGCATCAGGAAATAAAAAAGCCGTTAGCGGCTTTAGCAAAGCTGTCTGACGAACAGGGTGTTTTTTTACCCGGGCAGCTCGAAATTATTTATAGGGAAAAATGGCTGAAGCTGTTCGTTCCCAAGTCTCAGAACGGGTTGGAGCTTACCCTGGTTGAGGGACTGGAAATGGAAGAAGCCCTGGCCCGCATTGACGGAAGCCTTGGATGGACGGTAACCTTATGTGCCGGAGCTTCCCTGTTTACGGGCTATCTTTCGCCGGTATTGACTGACCCGCTCTTCAGAGATCCGAAAGTTTGTTTTGGCGGAAGCGGCGCCCTCTCCGGTATTGCCCGGGAAACAGATGAAGGATATCGGATCAATGGCAGGTGGAAATATGCAACCGGGGCACCTTACTGCACTCATTTTACAGCCAATTGCAGGATTGAAAGGAACGGAGCTCCTGTTTTGGACAATAAAGGGGAACCGGAGTACCGTTCTTTTCTGTTTCTGCGTGATGAGGTTACCATTTATAAAGACTGGAATGCTATGGGACTGAAAGCCACAGCCAGTGATAGCTTTAGCGTTGCTGACCTTTTTGTTACAAAAGAGCGCAGTTTCAGGATCGATCCTTTGCAAACCACTCTGCCCGGTCCCGTTTACAGGTTCCCGTTTTTACAGTTTGCGGAAGCCACGCTTGCTGTGAATACTTTGGGAATGGCGCAACATTTTTTGGACGAACTGGGAAAGCTGGAAAAATATAAAACTGCCGGGGGAACATTGAACGCTGAACGGTCGGATCAGATACAGCAACGCCGGATGGCAGCGGACAATCAGCTGGGTACGCTACGGCAATCTTTTTTTACGGCTGTTACAACGGCATGGGACAATACCATTGCGGGCCGGCCTGTTCCGGAGCAGGAGCTGGAGGCGGTCAGCCTGCTTAGCAGGAAGCTCGCCCGGTCTTCAAGAGAGCTGGTAGGAAGCCTTTATCCTTATTGCGGGGTTGGGCCAACGCAAAACGGTACTGTGATTAACCGGATTTTCAGGGATATTTTTACAGCCAGCCAGCATTTGCTGCTGAACCTGTAATAAATAAAAAGAGGCTCTGTTCAAACAGAGCCTCACAGTATTAAAAGGCTTGTGTTTTAGTTGAGCCTAAGAAGCGGACTGTGTCGAACTTTCCTGTTTTACCTGCCCTTTCAGGTTATTCAGATTGTCTTTAAGTTTGTTGCCAATGCCGGCTACTTTATTTTTAAGATTTGTTTTCTGTTCCGGGCTCATTTTATACCAGGCGGCTGCCGCAGCTAACCCCAGGGCAAAAAGACCGTTTCTTGTGTTTTTGTTCATGCCAAAATACGTTTAAATAGTTAGTTAATGCACATTTACCTAAAAAACTGTGCCATAAATGAGGTACTGTTGTTAAATAACTTCAAAAGACCTTTGAGATCTGACGTTTTTTATCAATCCTTAGTTGCAGCCGTTAAAAATGCTGATCATCTGCAGACGGACCATAGCTGCCGGGCAGCGGAATATCATTGAGCCGGTAATAAACGCCCAATTGTGCCCTGTGATGGGTAATCTGGCTTAAAGAATGGCGAATGGCACTGTATTTTGTCCACTCAGCCAGGGTTTGCCCGTTATTGGCAAGTCGCCAGTGTTTATCAAGCTCGGCTTCTGTTGTCTTTTCAAGCGCCTGCATGCTTGATGTATAGTTTTTTTCAAGTGCTGCCAATAGCGCTGCCTTTGCGTCCAGGGGCACCGGTTTATAATCAGTTTTACCAAAATCCAGCTCATCTGTCTGCAGCATAAAACCCGGCCAACCGAAAATTTCCACAATATGCGTCACAAGATGACTTAATGAATAACTTTTAGGATGCGGCCGGTAGCTGCCATTACCATCCGGATAGCGTTCGAAGAACTTTTTAGTCGTAGTATACTCCTGTTCCAGTTCTGAACGTAGTTGTTGTAACGTATCCATAAAGTATCAGTTTTAAGGTTAGTAATAAAGTTACATTTATTCTAATGATGTCCCTGTTAATTCTGGTTGAATTACGGGGAACAGGCCTTTCCCGGCAGGAATTGAACCGGTAAGGGCGGAAATGCAGCATTGGCATAAAAAAGCAAAAACATTTTCACAGGGTTAGCTGTTTAATAAGCGCATAAATGATATTGAATATGACTTTTCAGGAATATGTGAATTATTTTGATGAAATACTGGGTACAGAGCAAACGGAAGCACCCTATAACAATGAAAGCTATCTGCAGTACACAAAAATGAACCGGGCCCGGTCAAACCGCTGGTTAAAACAGGACCCGCTGAATGATGAGACCAGAACGATGATTGCAGGTATTCAAAAAAAGCAACAATGGATCGTGATTACAGAACCCTGGTGCGGGGATGCTGCCCATATTGTACCGGTCCTGTATTTAATGAGCCGGCTGAATGATGCTATCAATTTCCGACTGCAGCTGAGAGATACAGATTCTGAAATAGAACAATACCTGACTGATGGCACAAAATCTATTCCTATACTGGTTGTGCGCGATGAAAAAGGAAAGGACCTGTTTCATTGGGGCCCGCGCCCTGCAGTAACGAAAATTGTTTATGAGGCATTGAAAGAGAAAAAGGCCGATTTTGAAGAAATGAAAACCGTTCTGCAACAGGCCTATAATGCTGACAAAGGAATGGGTATTCAGCAGGAAGTAATAGCGCTGCTAAGGCAACATTGCTGCTGATTACTTACTTTTACAATATGAATTTTCTGGCGCATGCACGGCTTTCTTTTAATAATGAGGCCGTTCTTGTGGGCAATATGATCAGCGATTTTGTGAAAGGAAACAAACAGTTT
>DASVMC010000873.1:0-6249 GCA_036384555.1 Niabella sp.
AGCTATGAATTTACTGCCTGTAAATGAAAGCGCCCGGCCGGTTGTGATTCCGTCATTTGTAGGCGATGAGGATTATGGCCAAACGTTTCAGCTGCACATGAAAGAGGGTAACTTTCTCAATTATGGGAAGAATTTTGTTCCGGGACAAATAGTGCTCAATGAAACCGCCGCCCGTTTGCTGGGGCTGGGTAATAACGCTGTTGGCAGACAGCTCAGGACCCCGGAGGGGACGGTGTATACCGTTACAGGAGTGGTAAAGGATTATAATACGGCGAGCCTGCGGGAGGCTATCGCCCCGCTTGCCATTTGTCATGTAAAGGATGCACCGGGTTATCGTTTTCTTACGTTGAAATTAAAGCAGGTTACCGAACGATCTGTGGCAAGGATAAAAGAAACCTGGCAACGTCTTTCTCCAGGAAATCCTTTTGAATACAACTTTATGGATGATAAATTCGCAGCGCTTTATAAATCAGAACTCCAGTTGAAAAAGGCCGCCACAACAGCAACGGTTTTGAGTTTCATAATTGTATTCCTGGGTATTTTTGGTGTAGTGTCCATTATGCTGATGAAACGGGATAAGGAAATAGCCGTACGGAAAGTTTTGGGCGCCGGCATTGCCAACATTTTTACGTTGTTTATAAAGGAATATAGCTGGTTGATCTTAATTGCCAATCTTGTATCCTGGCCGCTGGCATATTATTTTATTTCACGCTGGCTTGAAAGTTATGCGTATCATACCCGGCAGGATGTCAGTGCCTACGTCAGTGTTGCTTTTATTGTGTTTGGATTGGTATGTATGCTGGTTGCCGGAAGAACGCTGAAAACCGCACTGGCAAATCCCGTAAAGAGTTTAAAGAATGAGTGAGGGAATGGCTGATAGCTCATGGCTGACGGCGTATCGCGAATACAAAAAAAATGTAAAATAATAAATATAGAAATGTGTATAATGCAAATAGTTCATTAGGTGTTCGTTTAGGGCTGCCCCTGGTAGCTACCGGATCTGATAACTAAAGACTGATAACTAAAGACTGATAACTGATATCTGATAACTGATATCTGATAACTGATCTCTCAAATCTGTAATCACAATGCTGAAAAATTATTTAAAAACGCTCTTGCGTACGCTCAGGAAAAATAAACTGGCCACAATTATCAATATAGTTGGTCTGACGGTTGCTTTTTGCTGTGCTACTCTTCTGTTACTCCGGGTATATCATGAGTTTTCTTTTGACCGCTTTTTCGAAAATAAAGGAAAACTATATGAGTTATATAAGTTTACCAACCGGCCCGAGGGGGAACATCTGTCCAATTCTATTGCTTTTCCTGCACAGGAGGCATTGAAAAAAGAAAATATTGGAGTTGAAAAAGCGGCTATTTATAAGCAGGGAGGAACTGCGATCCGTACCGGAGAAAAGGAATTGAGCACGTCTGTGGAATTGGTGGGCAGTGAGTTCCTGCAGCTGTTTTCCTTTCCGGTACAAAAAGGGAACCGGCAAACTGCACTGAGCAGCCCGAATAGTATTGTTTTAACCAGGGATATGGCTGAAAACCTGTTCCCGGCACAGGAAGCTGTCGGGCAACAGCTGCAGGTAAATATAGATGGGAAATGGCTCCCCCTGCAGGTTTCGGCAGTATTGGAAAATCTTCCTAAAAACAGCTCTTTCCGGTTTGGTGCCCTGGCGAATATTGAACTGGATCCTAATTATTCCATCGGGAAGGATCAATGGAATATGAGCAGCGCACGGTTGTTTGTGGCGTTAGATGCACATACGTCAAAAGAGCAGTTTGAACGGAGGGTACGGGATTTTGTAGGCAAACAGGTTACCGAAGAAACAATATCTTATTTTAAAGGATTGGGCTATCGGAAAGATGTGAATGGAGACTATACCGGTATGCGGCTACTACCGATCACGCAAATGCATTTTACGCCGGGTATCGGGGATGATGATGCCGTAAGTAAGCCGTTCCTGTATGTATTATTAATTATTGCCTGTGTCATTTTATTGATTGCCTGCTTTAATTTTATGAATCTTAGTATTGGCAGCTCTTTTACACGGGTTAAGGAAATAGGCGTACGAAAATGCCTGGGCGCGCTCAAAAGTCAGGTGTGGCTGCAGGTTTGGAGCGAAAGCATAGGGCTGATCCTGGTGGCGCTGATACTGGGAATAGTGCTTGCTATTACTTTAACCGGTACCTTTAATCAGCTTTTTGGTGGTGAAATAAAAGCAGCTCTGCTGCTGCATCCGGCTGTAATTGCAGGGTCCCTGTTGTTGATTTTGCTGATTTCTGTCATCGCTTCCGGTTATCCCTCTATGTTGCTGGCCCGCTTAAAAACACCGGAAGTGCTGAAGGGTAAACTAAATGTTGGCAGACAGGGTGGTCTGCGCACCGCTTCTATTGTGCTTCAGTTCGTAATTGCCGTTGTGCTGATATGTGCCACCTGCATTATTTATTTACAGTTTCAGCATCTGAGGAAAGCTCCCCTGGGTTACCAGACGGAATCACTGATATCCGTACCCATCAAGGATGAACGGTCAGGCCATCAGGTAGTGGATAAAATGAGAACGTTATTGAGAAATCAAACAGCTTTTGAAGGAATTACCGGTACAAATATAAATTTGGGCGTCGGAACTGATGGCGCCTCAAATACGGAAAGCATGGGGTTTGAATTTAATGGCAATGCGATAAAAACAAACCTGCTGAATGTTGATTATGATTTTATAAAAACAGTGGGATTACCCTTAAAGGCTGGCCGCGATTTTTCTTCGGATTTTGTTGCGGATACTGCATCAGGTGTAATTGTTACGGAAAGTGTGCTCAAACAATTGCGGCTTGAAGATCCGGTTATAGGCCGTCAGATTGTCCATGATTCGGGCTATGCGCCCTGGACGATTGTGGGGGTTATCCCGGATTTTAACCTGTATTCAGTAAATAAGCAAAAAGAACCCCTGGTTATTAGCCTGGGCGTACGGAACCCGCTCTCTTATATTCTGGTGAAGATAAATACAAACAATCCTGCAAGAGCTATGGATCTTGTAAAAGATGCGTATAGGCAGGCGGCTCCGGGGGCGGAATTTAATGGTTCTTTTGTAAGCGAAAACGTGGAACGCTGGTATCATAACGAAAAACGACTGGCAAAAATGTTTACAATAGCGGCAGTAGTAGCCATTGTACTGTCCTGCATGGGGCTGTTCGGAATGGCCTTTATTGTAGTAGGTCAGCGTACCAAAGAAATTGGGGTGCGTAAAGTACTGGGTGCCTCAGTAAGCAGCATTGCTGCATTGATAAGTAAGGAATTCATTAAACCTGTTATTATAGCAATCGTGATTGCAATACCAATTGCTTTATGGGCGTTGAACAAGTGGCTGCAGCATTTTACCTACCGGGTATCGGTTACCTGGTGGGTATTTGCAGCGGCTGGCGCAATTGCACTTATTATTGCTGTCCTTACGGTGGGTATGCAGGCTATTAGGGCAGCGGTGGCAAACCCGGTGAACAGCTTAAGAGATGAATAGGCAGAGCTGGTTCATGGTCAACAGTAAATAAGAAATAAGCAGCAGGCAGGGGTAAGCATAAAGTCACATATCGGATGTTTGATGCCCGGTACGGTATCTGAATAACCAGTCTTTTTGGCTTTCTATTGGTAAGTATACAAATAATAAAAGCAGCTATTGCTAATCCGGTAAAGGCACTGCGGAGTGAATAAGGGTAAGAAGTGAGTAGGGGAGTAAATGAGTAGCAGGAGCCAGATTGAACACTCAGGACTGATAGCTAAAAACCAATGCTGACAGCCGAATATTCAACTGTATCAAAAACGGACACCTCTTGTTTTAATAACGGACATTATTTTAAAGAGATTTCACCTTAACTTTATGACTATTAGCAATTTGCGTTAATGGCACTCCATTAGTAATGAATAGTGAAATAACGTGCATTTGATAGGCGGCAACAGTACGGTACCTTGGTTGGTCAGCTAAAACGGCGCAGTTAGGCCCGGGCCCGGGCCTGGTCAACCGGATTGTTGCAATTGCTCATCATACGGACGTTCAAATAAGGATCATGTATCAAATGGAATCAGCCAGGGTATTGGTTGCTGATGACTGATCCCGATGCTTATCGGGATGAATAGCTCAAATCTCAAATCTGAAAAATATGTTATTATCGTTAAGAGGCATTTACAAATGGGTGAATACGGGAATCAACCGGACCTTCTTATTAAAAGATATCAATGTAGACATTGATGAGGGTGAATTTGTGTCAGTGATGGGGCCTTCCGGCTCCGGTAAATCTACATTACTGAATGTAATTGGCATGCTGGACGATTTTGATGAAGGCACATATCATTTTATGGGGGAAGCCGTACAGTCGCTCAAAGAAAAACAACGTACCGCTTTATACAAACAGTATATCGGATTTGTGTTCCAGGCGTACCATCTGATAGACGAGCTAACTGTTTATGAAAATATAGAAACGCCGTTGCTTTATAAAGGCATTAAGACCGCTGAGCGGAAGGCGATGGTGGCCGATATGCTGGATCGTTTTAACATTGTCGGTAAAAAAGACCTGTTCCCAACGCAATTGTCCGGTGGGCAGCAGCAACTGGTGGGAATTGCAAGGGCATTGATTGGCAGCCCGAAATTATTGCTGGCAGATGAACCCACAGGAAACCTGAACTCCAGACAGGGAGAAGAAATTATGGAGCTGTTCAAACAGCTGAATCAGGAAGGTGTGACCATTATACAGGTAACGCACTCAGAAAAAAATGCAGAATATGGTTCGCGTATTATTCATTTGTTAGATGGTCACATTGATAAGAGTGCACGATAAAGAAGCGGTTATGAAAAGATTTTTTATCATTTTTATTGGCATAAGTATAAGCATTGGTGTGCGGGCTCAGCAAACCACATATACGCTGGAGCAATGTATTGATATGGCGCTTAAGAACAACCTGTCGGTGAACCAGGCCCAGAATCAGGCCGGACGCGATGAGATCAGCAGAAAACAGGCGAGGCTGAATATGCTGCCCAGCCTGAATGCATCCGTTAATCATGGCTGGTTCTTTGGACGTAGTATCGATAACACAACCAATAGTTACGTAGATAATAATTTTTATTCCGGTAACTATAATGTAAGCGGGAATGTGGCCCTTTTCCGCGGAGGCTACCTGCAAAATACGGCAAAGCAATTGGCTATGAATGCAGAAGCATCAAAGATGAGCTGGCAGCAGCAAAAAGATAATATTACATTGAGCACCATCCTTGCTTACCTGCAATTTATGAACGCACAGGATTTGCTCACTCAAAGTATGAATCAGGCAGTCTTGTCCGGAAAACAGGTAAAGCGGCTGGAGGTTATGGATTCCAGCGGAACAATAAAACCTTCGGACCTGTTTGATCTGCAGGGCCAGTATGCCAGTGATGAGGCGTCTATTATTAACGCCCAAAGAGATGTCGAGAACAGCAAAATTGCCATTTGCCAGAATATGAACGTTCCTTATGACAGTAGTATTGTATTTGAGCGGATTGCTGTCACAGATCTTTTTGAAAAAGTGACCACAGATGCAAATTCGGCTTATCAGACAGCCCTGGAACGTTTTTCTCAGGTAAAGGTTGCCGCATTTTCGCTGAAAAGCGCGGAATACGGAGTAAAAGCTGCCCGGTCACAATTATATCCTTCTCTTGGCATGGGGTATGGTCTTGGAAGCAGTTATACGCAATCCGGCGGTAGTATTACGGACCAGCTTAAAAATAATAATAACAAGAACATAGGATTTACGCTGTCCATACCTATTTTCAATAATTTACAGGCAAGAAACAATGTACGGACAGCGAAGTTATTTCTGAAAGATGCACAGCAGAATGAGCAGGCAACAAAAACGGAGCTGCAACAGAATATTCAGACGGCCTATGTTAATATGACGGCTGCGTATGACCGCTATACAAAATTACAGCAGCGGGTTACGGCTCTGCAGCAATCCTACCAGGCTGCAGAAGCACGGTTTAATGTGGGCATATGGAATTCTGTTGAATATTTAACGGTAAAGACCAATCTGGACCGGGCAAATATAGACCTGATCGGAGGACGATACGAATACCTGCTGCGTGTTAAGATCTATAACTATTACCAGGGTATCCCCCCGGAAGAAGCTGCCCATTAAGGAGCTATTGTCGTCTCAACCCTGAGCTGTCATTAAAAGTCTCTTGCTGAATGCACAGAACAAGGCTGATCTGCAATTTCTTTTCTGCGGTA
>DASVMC010000874.1:0-5654 GCA_036384555.1 Niabella sp.
ATCCCTCCCGTGCTGGTCCCTGCAATAAAATCGAAATAATCACCGATCCTTAGCTTACTATTGTCCTGTTTTTGCAGCTGCTGTTCTATATAGGTGAGGATCACACCAGGGATGATACCGCGTATGCCGCCGCCATCGAGAGAAAGAATGCTGATTTTTTTCATAATTCTATTAGGTCTTTATTTTTGAATAGAAGAACATCATGAATAAACCCGAACCTTCAGGTGCCATTGGCCGGTACAGGGTGAAGGGTATCCGGCAAAGCGATTATTCCTCTTGCGCTCATTGCTTTTAATAGCACCATTGCACCGATCTGGCCGGATATGGCAGTAGGAGAAAAAGTACCGTCCGCTATGTATTTACCGGATGCATACAGGTTACTGCCGCTCCATAAATAAGGCGAATTGATCAAAAAGGCACGATATCCTGTGCCGTTATATCTTTCCAGTTTATAACAGATGCCGGACACACTCCAGTCGGTCCAGTGATCAAAACCGTCAAATTTTAATGCATCGATGGCACTGAATTCCCAGGGAAAAGGAGGTGTGCCTATTAACGGTCGGCCTGCAGGTGCATGTATGGTACGGGCGGTAAGAGAATCGCCGTTGTGCAAATGGCAATGGAAGTTCAGATCCGCTTCCATGCTGTGGATCACGGCAATGACGTACCAGGGAATGGAAAGAACATTGGCAACAGTAGTATACCGGCCTTTATTCGCAGTTATTTTTTGCAGCACCTCGTTCACTGCGGCTACCTTGTTGTCATTGGTTGTACAGGAATCAAACAGGTATTGATAGCTGTTTTTTAGCTCGGGTGTATATGAGAGCATGGCCATTATATTGATGGTTTAAACAGTTCCGTACTGAAAGTGGCCCGTATTTTCTGTTTGCGTTCATCTGCTCTCAGAAAGCCGGACAAGCGTATCTTCCCGGGGAATACGACTGTAGTTTTTATTAAAGATAGCGGTTGCTGCCAGCCAAGTCAATCACCTATTTGTGGTATTTTTTGCTGTAAATGAACCAGCAGGAATAAAAGTGCTGGCAGGAAGGAACAGGATAGCAGAGTGAAGATTTCTTTTAAAATTTGTTAAGGTGAATAGTAAGGGAACGCTGATAAAAAGTATGTTCCCGGCGAAATAAACGTTTAAAAAATGCTTTTAAGTAAGGGGGCCTCCACGTACAGGATGTGCGGGCAGTACCGTATCCTTTAAAAGAGGAAGCAATTAAGAGTGCCGGCTAAACGGTAATTGAAACGCTTCTTTATTACCAGATTTAATTAATTTTATGAGGAATTATAAGTATTGTCATTCGATGACCGAGCCAGTGGATACCTGTCGTGAATTGTTTTGCCGCATCTCTGAGGGAGATGAAAAAGCATTTAGTAAGCTGTTTCATTATTATAATAGCCGGATCTTCCATAACGTATTGCGCATTTTAAAATCAGAACAGGACGCCCGGGAGGTGAGCCAGGAGCTTTTTCTGAAGCTGTGGTTACAAAGGGAACAACTGCCAGCGATTGAGTCACCTGAAGCATGGCTGTATAAAATTGCTGCACATTTATCATTAGACAGCCTTAGAAAAAAGGCTAACCGTCATAAGCACACTTTTGCGGCTGCCGCCAGTATTTCTGAACCGGAAGATGATGCACTGATACAGCTTGATACCAAATATCTGAAGCAGCAGATTGAGGAAGCTAAGAACCTGCTTCCTGCCTCACGCCGCCAGGTATTTATTTTGAGCCGGGAAGAGGGGATGAGCCGTTCGGAGATTGCCAGGCAATTGGGTATTTCGGAAAGTACCGTAAAAAACCAGCTAACCACGGCATTAAAATTCATACAATCACATCTTCAGAAACACACCGGTATTTATTTACCGGCGGCCCTGGTTTTAATTCTTTATTAATTTTTTTACCGGTAATAGGACAGAATGATTTTTCATACGTCTTAATAATGTATGAATTACCTGAAATTGCTGGTCATAACGTTTATTTGAGGAGTGGAAGCAAAGGACTACTATATTTATTTGTTTAACAAATACCTGAAGGACGAGGCTTCAGCAGCTGAAAAGGAAGAGCTGATGGAGGTCCTGCTGCCGGAAGAATATTCCGGGGAATGGGAAGAGCAGATTAAGAACGTTTTGATGCATTCAGATGCGGATCCGGATTATGATGAAGCAGGATGGAATGCCATAATACGGCAAATACTGAAAAGGCGCCGTAAAGCCAGACTTATAACAGGGCAATGGGGCCGATGGGCTGCAGCAGCCGTGCTGCTCCTGCTGAGTATGACGGTGATCTACATTTGGAAGGCAGGAGATCTGTTTACAGGTGTAAAACAGGCGCGGGAGCAGGTTGCTGCACCCGGCAAAAGAGGAGCAGTGCTGACCCTCTCTAACGGGCAGCAGGTTGTATTGGACAGCCTGGGTAATGGGTTAATTACCAGGGAAGGTAAGACGGCGCTTATTATTAGGAATGGTATGCTGGTATATGATGCTGCACAAACAAAAGACACGGTTGTTTATAATACGGTTACAACACCTGCAGGCAAAGAATTCCTGGTTGTTTTGCCAGATGGGTCTACTGCGCATCTGAATGCGGGCAGTAGCATCCGTTATCCCACTGTTTTTAATGACACTGACCGGCGGGTGGTTATAAGCGGAGAGGTTTACTTTGAAGTAAAGAAAAATCCTGCCCAACCGTTTATCGCTTCAGTAAATGCATTAAGTGTAAAGGTATTAGGAACCAAATTTGACATAAAGGCGTATACAGATGAATCCCTTTTTAAGACGACGCTGGCTGAAGGGAAAGTTGCTGTTACGGTAAATGATCAGCATACGGTGCTTGCGCCCGGGTATCAGGCGCAGTGGCAGCCCGGAACCGTACTGCATACGGTGCCGGTGGATCTTGAAGAAGAACTGGGCTGGGTGAACGGGTACTTTGTATTCCGGCATGCTTCAATAGAGACAATTATGCGGCAGGCGGCCCGCTGGTATAATCTTGAGATAGTATATAAAAATAAGCCGGCACAGCTGTTTATTGCAGATATACCCAGAAGCGTTGATATAACTGAATTCTTAAGTATTCTGGAAGCGACAGGATGGGTGCACTTTCAGATAGAAGGAAATAAAGTGATTGTAGAATAAAGCGATTGCCAGTAAAATTTACACGAATACCGTTTCTAAAAAAACAGGTAGTGTTCGTACCACTACCTGCAAAAGTTGGGCAACGGTAAAAATAAAACAACCAAGTATCATTATTTACAGAACCCAAACCTGTCCCGGCGGTTACCGGGGTTTATAAAAATATGTATTTTTTCAATACGCCGGAATCGGAGCAGGCTGCCTGTCTATTCCCGGCAACTGTATTGCTGCAAAAGAACCCGGCAAACAACAAGGATAAACTGTATAAAAAGATCTGGCTGATGACAAAACTGACCTTATTTTTCCTGTGGGCTATCTGCCTTTCTGCTGCTGCCAGGAGCTATGGGCAAAAAGTATCGCTGCAGCTGAAAGAAGCTCCCCTGGAAGAAGTTTTTAAAGCAATAAAAAACCAGACCGGTTACCGGTTTGTGTATACGAAAGAATTGTTGCAAAGCGCTCCAAAAGTAACGGTTACAGTAACAAATGCTGATGTTGGAGAGGCCCTGAAAAAATGTATGGAAGGGCAACCTTTTAGCTATAAGATCATTAACCGGATTGTTGTAATCAACACGCATGATATCTCGGTGCGGAAGGATGCGGATAACAAAGTGCTGTTCCTTACCATACACGGCCGGGTAACCGATAGTGCGGGTATACCGCTTGCAGGTGCTACGATAACAGTTAAAAGCTCTGGTAAAGCTATTAAAACAGATAATAACGGATTTTTCCGGATGGACGTTGCTAAAGGTGATATTCTTCTGTTTTCATCTATCGGCTTCAAAAGCCGGGAAATCATGATTACAGACGATGAAACAATTGAGGTACGGCTTATGGTCAGGGAAAATAGTCTGGGTGAAGTGATTGTGGTAGGTTATGGCACACAGCAGAAAAATTCGAGTACTGCAGCGGTCGCTACGCTTAAGTCTGATAAGATTAAGGACCTTCCTGTTGCAGACCTCAGCAATTCTCTTAGCGGGCGCCTGCCTGGCCTGATTGCGGCTCAGAATAGCGGAGAACCGGGTAAAGATGGATCCGAACTGCATATCAGGGGGTTGGCTACCAATGGGAACAGCGCACCTTTGGTTGTTGTAGATGGCGTTCCGAGAGATTTTACGAAGCTGGATCCTAATACGATTGAAACGATTACAGTGTTGAAGGATGCTGCTGCCGTTGCACCGTACGGTATGGCCGGAGCTAATGGGGTCATACTGGTGACTACTAAAAAAGGAAGGGTGGGAAAACCAATGCTTTCCTATAACGGATACTATGGTGTACAAAACCCGACAACACTTGTAAAGATGGTAGATGCTTATGAGTTTGTTACATTGCGCAACCTTGCAGATGTTAATGCCGGGCAACAACCTACTTTTACTGATGAACAGGTGGAAGGTTTCAGGAAGTCTTCAGAGCATACCCCTGACGCAGATTATGATAAATACCCCAATACGGATGCATTATCAGCGATCCGGAACCGAAATACTCCTTTAACCGGCCATAATCTTTCTTTGTCCGGCGGATCAGAAAATACCAGCTATTATATAGGACTGGGATACGTTTATCAGCGCGGGCTATGGACCACTACAAATCTGAATCGGTATAATGTTACCGCAAATATTGAAACAAAAGCAACCAAAACCACAACAGTAGCACTTTCTATAAACGGCTTGAACAATCTGATACATCAGCCCGGCGTAAATGGTATGAATATTTTTTCCAACGCACAGGACTGGTGGCCTATTAATGCGCTTCAGTATTCAAATGGTTTGCTTGCAAACAATAATGGCAAGCCTTCTTTACTGTATATGTTAAATACGGGTAATCGTTCCAGTGACGAAACAAGGATCATGAGCCAGCTTTCTATACAGCAAGAGCTTTCTTTTGTCAAGGGGCTAAGTATTAAAGGCGTTTTTAGTTATGATCCTACTACTTATTTTGAAAAAAACTGGAATGAGCCGCAGCCGACAACCTATAATATTAATGTTACAACTAATCCCTACACCTATCTGCCGGTTGAAAGTGTTGGCAAACCCTCGCTGCTGGAACAAAACCAGCGATGGAAAGGGTACACCTGGCAGGCGTTCCTGAATTACCAGCGTAATTTTGGTAAACATGCAGTGAGTGGTCTTGCGGTAATGGAGGCGCGTAAAACAACATATGATCGTTTATCAGCATCCCGGGGGAATTATGCATTGAACATTGATGAAATAGATTTGGGGAGTTCTGATCAGAAAACCTGGGGGACGGGTGGAAGCTCCAGTGAAACAAAACAGGTGGGATATGTATACCGGGTTACTTATGGCTACGCAGGTAAGTACCTGTTTGAAGCTTCCGGAAGGTATGACGGCCATTACTATTTTGCTCCGGGCAGGCGCTATGGATTCTTCCCCGCTTTTTCTGCCGGATGGCGCCTTTCAGAAGAACCTTTTATAAAAAATAACCTTACCTGGATCAATAATTTAAAGGTCAGAGGATCTTACGGGGAATCTGGTAACCTTGCAGGGGCTCCCTTTCAATACT
>DASVMC010000875.1:0-10167 GCA_036384555.1 Niabella sp.
AGCACAAATCCAAGGGCAAGATCAAAACCCGGAATAAAGGCGTGAGACAGATAAGCGATGATGGTGGAGGTAAAGAACACCAGTCCAAAACCAAGTGTGGCAACGGAGGATTTCATGCCCCAGAAATCAGCCCACGGAATCTGCCAGGCTGCAGAAAAAAGGATGGGAGGTAAAAAGATCAGGAAAATCAGCTCCGGATCAATTCTTATACGGGGCATTCCCGGCAAAAGGCTGATCGCCAACCCTGCAATAACCAGGAAAATGGGATATGGTATGCGTAATTTTCCGCTCAGCATAGTGAGCATGGTAATTACAAATAACAGGGCCAGGACGAGTAAGAGGCTGTTTTCGATCATAGCTTAAAATTCGGTATTATACAGGAAAAACTGACGCCAAATATTAATTCCGGTTTGCACGGGCGCCAAAATTATTTGCTCCCGCGGATTTTTATTTCAGAGGGGGACCTTCCTGTATCATGCTGCTGATCAGCACAGGAGCTACAAATAGCTGAAGCAATTGCTCAATCCTGGTTCAGAAAAAGGATGTTTTGTGCAACGTCCTGTTGTTCACAGGCCCTGATCCCTTTCAGTAGTAATGCCGACCATTCTCCGGGCTGCCCGATCTTTTGCGCCACAGCAGTTACCCCCTTATCATAAGCTGTAATGATGGGCGCATTGTGCAGATCACCAGCTTCGCAAAGCAGGAGGGCATTGCGCCAGGCAGCTTCCCGGGCCTTTGTTATGCTGAAATTTAACAGGGCATTCGTTTCCGAAGGGTCTGCCAGGGAGAGGAAGCGCATCGGGAACGCGATCCTGGAAAGATCAGCCTGAACGGATTGAAAGAAACTGGCAATAATACTGTTTATTTTCAGGTAATCGTTATACAGGGAGTCAATGGTTTGGGGCGTGCTGATTTGTGCCGCTGCAATTGCAAGATCCAGGTTAATGTGTGCATTCATTCCCAGCAACAGATGCTGTAAAACAATCAGATCGGGTGAGGCAGCTGCTTTAAAAGCGGTGTTCCAGCAGTCTGAAAGCGGTTGCCCGTTCGCAAACTGTGTGTAAGCCATCAAATAACGGTTGGCGAAAACGACATCCAGTTGTTCCATCCGGGTGGGATTTTCAAAAAAGCCATTCTGAATACCCTGTAATACACCCTTCGTCATTTTACGATACAGGGCGGCAAAATACCCAAAGCGCAATGCCTTTGTTTCACACTCACTGATGATTTGATCTAACAGGGCGATCACCTCCGGAACAGACGCTGCAACCATATAAAGCGTTTTCTTAAAGATACGCCTGGCAGGATAAAAAGCAGCGATGGGAGCATCGCTAAAAAAGGCTATTTTGTTTTTGACGGTTTCTGGTCCCCGGCCCTGATGATCATCCGGAAGTACTGATCCATTGTAAAATAAGCGCCTATCCAGTTGTATAAGGTTCTTAAACGATTACGGAAATTTAACAGGGACATTACATGTATAAATAACCAGATCATCCAGGCGACAAATCCGTTGAAATGCCATTTGGGCTTTTGAAGATCGGCAACGGCTTTATTGCGTCCTATAATTGCCATGGTCCCTTTATCATTATACCGGAAAGGGGTCCAGGAGCCTGCAGGGCGCACTATATTTTTACCCAGATTCTTTGCCTGCTGGATAGCCACCTGTGCCAGCTGCGGATGGCCGTTAGGAAATGCCGGGTCGGCTGTTTGAAAACAGGTATCTCCCAGCGCATAAATATTCGGGTAGCCGTTGAGCTTATTAAATGCGTCTACGATCATGCGTCTTCCGCGCCCGTAGGATTCCGGCGGAATCCCTTCAAAGGTTTTAGCAGTAACGCCGGCTGCCCAAATGAGGGTAGTTGTTTGTATAGTCGTTCCGTCGGAAAGAAAAACGGTATCATCCTTAAAATCTTTTACAGTTACCCCCAGTTTTATGATCACGCCCAGTTTTTCAAGCGATTCCCTGGAATATTTTTGTGATTTTTCTGACATGGGCCCCAGCACGGCGTTGCCTCCGTCTACCAGATAAATCTTACCTACCTGCCGGCCGGCCAGTTCAGGATAGTCTTTCTGAACGATCTTGGTGCGCATTTCTGCAAACATCCCGGAAAGCTCCACACCGGTAGGACCACCCCCGGTAACCACAATAGTGGCCAGTTTCCTGATCCGGTCAATATCAGTAATACGGGTAGCTTCTTCCAGGCGGTCGAGCAGGGTATTGCGCATATAAAGCGCATCGCTTAACGTTTTCATAGGGATTGCTTCCTGTTCCACGTTCTCCATACCAAAAAAATTACTTTCCGCCCCGGTTGCCAGCACTAGGTAGTCGTAGAACAATTCGCCATTGGAAAGAATGACCTTGTTTTCCCCGGGCACCACGCTTAAAAGGTCAGCCATCCTGAAGTGCACATTGTGCTTTCCTCTCAGAAAACGGCGGAACGGATAGCTGATGCTGGAAGGTTCCAGGAAACCGGTTGCTACCTGGTATAATAGTGGGGGAAAGAAATTATAATTGTTCTTATCAACCAGCGTTACTTCAATGCCGGGTTTGTTTTTTAAGGCCATCACCAGGTTAAGTCCGGCAAACCCGCCGCCGATGATCACCACCTTTTTCGGACTTTGATTCATAATAGATCAGGTTTTCGTTGAATAAGATAAATTAGGGCTCATAGTTCATAGCGAAGAACGGAATTCATGATCATCTTACACTCTTACACAGGGCATTATAACTGTCCTATGTAAGGTTTTGAAGGACGCTTCTGCGATATAATGACACTTCTTCGCCAAACAACGAAAGGCCATAGTAAAAATTTGAGCTGAACAGGTCTGCCGTAAGCCTTGAACTAGCTGCTATGAACTGCTAATAATCCACTACCTGCTCAACAATGGCTTCCGGAATCTTCCGCCATTCGTATTTCTGCGTCCGAAGCTGGGGTTCAAATCCTGCTTCGCGAATGGCTTCCTGTATCGATTTATAAGTAAACCGGTGCGGAGCTCCCGCAGCGCTTACCACATTTTCCTCGATCATGATGCTTCCAAAATCATTGGCTCCTGCCCGTAAACAAACCTGGGCGGTGGCTTTGCCAACAGTCAGCCAGGATGCCTGTATATTTTTAATATTGGGCAGCATAATCCTGCTCAGTGCCACCATTTTAATGTATTCTTCCGTTGTTGTCAAATTGTGCACACCCCGTATCCTGGTCAGCAATGTGTCCACATCCTGGAAAGTCCAGGCAATGAAAGCCAGAAATCCGTTGGCTCCTTCCGGTTTACGATGCTGTACTTCTCTTATTTTGACCAGGTGTTCAAAGCGTTCCTCAATCGTTTCCACATGTCCGAACATCATGGTGGCAGAGGTGGTAATATCCAGTTTATGAGCTTCATGCATGATATCCAGCCATTCCTGTGCACCACACTTTCCCTTACTGATAAGGCGCCGCACCCGGTCTACCAGTATCTCGGCACCTGCCCCCGGTAAAGAGTCCATACCGGCATCCTTTAAGGCTTGTAAAACTGCTTTATGGGTGCTTTTTTCCAGCTTGGTTATATGCGCCACTTCGGGCGGGCCTAAGGCGTGTAAACGGATATCCGGAAATTCAGCCTTGATCTGCCGGAAAGTATCTACATAAAACTGCAGCCCAAGATCCGGGTGATGGCCTCCCTGTAACAACAGCTGGTCTCCACCGTATTTAATGGTTTCTTCAATCTTGCGCCGGTAGGTAGCTATGTCTGTTATATAGGCTTCAGGGTGGCCCGGTATCCGGAAAAAGTTACAAAATTTACAATTGGCAATGCAAACATTGGTCGTGTTTACATTCCGGTCAATTTGCCAGGTCACTTTCCCGTGGGGAACCTGTTTCTTCCGTAACTCGTCTGCTATAAACATTAATTCTGCCAGGGGAGCGTGATGATAAAGAAAAACGCCTTCCTCTGCGGTCAAAAATTCAAATGCTGCTGCTTTTTTATAAAGATCCTGTAAGTCCATGAATTTCAAAATAAATGTAAAAATACAACACATCGGCGGAATAGAAGTTTTAATAAACAGCTATTTTGCCGGAACCGACAGCTGCACTTGTTTGCCATTGCTTTCATAATGGTTTAAGTATCAATTATTTCAGAATTCTTTCCCTGGTTTACAATTGTACAGGATATTTGCTGTTCTTGCGTTGTTGCCTGTTCTGAGCTATCTTTGTAAAAACAGGAACAGTAAAAACTGAACTTTCCGGTTGTTGTACTGTTTTTATTGTTCTGATAAAGAAAAAAATGGCTGAAATCGCAAAAAATACGATACCTGGTAATATCTACGTAAGTGAAAGTGCAAAAAAACGCATTCAGGAGATCCTTGCTGAAAAAGAAGCAGCAGACAGGGCAGGCTATTTTTTACGGGTAAGCGTGGTCAGCGGTGGTTGCTCAGGTCTTAGCTACAGGCTGGATTTTGATAAAGAACAAAAGCCTATGGACCAGGTGTTTGAAAATAACGGAGTAAAAGTAGTCACTGATATGAAAAGTTTACTCTACCTGTTAGACACCACCCTTGAGTTTTCTGAAGGGTTGAGCGGCAAAGGTTTTTATTTTAATAACCCCAATGCCTCCAGAACCTGCGCCTGCGGGGAAAGTTTTGCCGTCTAAACGAAAGTCCACGCACAAAAACACAATAAATGACACATGAACAAATCTCTTACCTTGTTTTTGGGGTGGTGATCCTATTTGCACTGATCTTTGATCTCGGATTGCTGAGCAAAAGAAATAAGGTGGTAACCATCAGGCAGGCCCTGCTTCAAACGGTTTTCTGGGTGGCCCTGTCATTGTGCTTTTTTGTATTTGTCTGGTGGGAGGATGGAAAGACCTATGCTTTTGAATACATCAGCGCGTACCTTATGGAATGGAGCCTTAGTATTGATAATATCTTTGTGTTCATTCTGATCTTTTCGGCCTTTGACGTGAAAGAAAAGCACTACGGCCGCGTATTGCTCATTGGTATTTTAATGGCTATTGTTTTCCGTATTATTTTTATTACGCTGGGCGTTGCACTGGTACAACGTTTTGAGTGGATCTTGTATATTTTTGGCCTGTTCCTGCTGTATACCGGAATCAAGATGTTTGCTTCCAAAGAAGAGGGCAAAGAAAAGGACCCGCATGATTATATTATTTATAAGTGGATCAAAAAAGTGATACCGCTGGTGCCGCACGATGGCAATGGTAGATTTACAGTACAGGAGGATGGAAAGAAGCGATATACGCTGCTGTTTGTTGTGGTATTGATGCTTGCGGGGATTGACCTTGTTTTTGCATTGGACTCCATACCAGCCGTAATGGGCATTTCCAGGCATCCCATGGTCATTTATACATCTAATATTTTTGCGGTTTTGGGACTGCGTTCGCTGTTCTTCCTGTTAAGAGGCGCCGTAAATAAATTCGATTACCTGCAGCAGGGTATCGCAGTTGTCCTGGTGTTTATCGGCGCCAAAATGCTGGGAGAGCATTGGTTAAATCAATGGCTGACCAAAGAACAACAGGTAGTGCTGTCCCTGGGCGTCATTGTTTTGTGCATTACGGGGAGTATCCTTTTTTCTATTTATAAGAAAAAGAAGGAGATTTCCGGGGTTTCATAAATAAATACAGCTCCGCTGGGTTGTATGCTCCTGGCGGTAATCCATTTCAATTTGGTATAAATTGCTCCTGAATATTTATTATTAGTTCTGGCCGGACGGCCCCCGATGAAATTTTTCATTCATCAGTTGTCTGTTTTATGAATAAAAAAATTCATGTACGTTTGTGCCGTGGTCAACCAGGCATATTCCATTCAGCAAATAGCAGCAATTTTAGGTATTCACAACCTGCCCGATACCGATACAGGCTTTATTAGTAGCCTTGTTACAGACAGCCGGAAGCTGACCGATCCTGCCACTTCTTTATTTTTTGCCCTGCAGGGGCCACAACGCAACGGGCATATTTTTATACCGGAACTGTATAAAAAGGGAGTCCGCTGTTTTGTTATTTCCCGGGTTGTGGATGAAACGCTTTATCCGGATGCTGTTTTTCTTAAAGTGGCAGACCCGTTACTGGCGTTACAGCAAATAGCTGCTGCCCACCGGCGCCGGTTTGCTATTGATGTAATCGGTATCACGGGGAGTAATGGAAAAACAGTTGTAAAAGAATGGCTGTACCAGTTGTTGCAGCCCTATAAAAATATTGTTCGTAGTCCCAAAAGTTACAATTCACAGCTGGGTGTGCCGCTCAGCGTTTGGCAATTAAGCGCTGAAAATGACCTCGCCATTTTTGAGGCGGGTATCAGCAAGCCGGGTGAGATGCAGCAATTGCAGCCAATCATTGATCCGGTCATTGGCATACTTACCAATATCGGGCTGGCACATAGCGAAGGCTTTGTAAGCGATGCGCAAAAACTTTCGGAAAAGCTGCAGTTATTCAAATCGGCAAAGGTGGTGATCGCCAATGGCGATAATGCATTCATCGCAACGGGTATCCGGCAGTTAAACAGGCCTTTTTTTTCCTGGGGAAAGGCAACGCACAATGCCGTGCAGGTTATTGCTGTACATACAGCAGGCGCGTACACGGTGATCTGCTTAAAAGAAAAAGACGGGCGCGATTTTAATATAGAAATTCCCTTTTCAGATAATGCCTCCATTGAAAATGCCATTACCTGCGCTGCTATAATGCTATACCTGAAATATGCGCCTTCGGTTATTGCTTCTGGAATGAAAACCCTGCAGCCGGTAAACATGCGGATGGAGTTCAAACAGGGCATTAATAATTGTGTGATCATTAATGATAGCTACAGCGCGGATCTGACTTCTCTTGAAGTGGCGTTGCAGTTCCTGCAACAGCAATCAAAAGGGAAAAGGAAAACAGTGATCCTCTCTGATTTTTTTGAAAATGATGCTAATGACCAGCAATTATACCGGGCAATATATGAGCTGCTGAAACGGTATACTATCAGCCGGTTAATAGGTATAGGAGAAAAAATGCAGCAATTGTTTCCTTTATTACTGGCGGCAGAAGAAATCATTGAAGCATTCTTTTATATCAGCACAAAGGAATACCTGCAGCATTACCATAGCACGCAATACAGGGACGAATATATTCTTGTAAAAGGCGCACGCCGGTTTGGTTTCGAGCGCATTGTTATATTGCTGGAGCAGAAAGTACATGAAACGGTACTGGAAATAAACCTGGACGCGGTTGCTCATAATCTGAAAGCCTTTCAGCAACTGTTAAACCCCGGCGTAAAGCTGATGGCAATGGTAAAAGCATTTGCTTATGGCAGTGGTGCTGCTGAAATAGCCAGCGTGGTGCAATTTCATAAGGCAGATTACCTGGGGGTGGCCTATGCGGATGAAGGAGTAGAGCTGCGGAAGGCGGGTATTACGATTCCGGTCATGGTGCTGAATGTGGAAGAAAGTGCTTTTGATGCGATTACTGATTACAACCTGGAACCGGATATTTTCAGCTTTGAGTTGCTGAACGCCTTTGAGCAACAGATAAAAAACGCCGGGTTAAAAGCTTACCCGGTGCATATTGAAATAGAGACCGGCATGAACCGGTCTGGCTTTGCTGTAAGTGATGTTCCCGTTCTGGCAGATCGGTTAACTGATAATGAGTTTATAAAAATCAAGTCCTGTTTTTCACATTTGGCAGCCAGCGAGGATAAGGTAGAAGATGCCTTTACAGTGCATCAGTTTGAGTTATTAAAGAAGGCAGCTGTACTGCTTGAAAAGCAGGTCGGCTATCCATTTATCAAACATATCGCCAACACTTCGGCTATTATGCGCTTTCCGGAACTGCAACTGGATATGGTTCGCCTGGGCATTGGATTATACGGCATAGCCGGAAACACTCAGGTACCGCTGCAAACCGTGGCAACGTTGAAAACCACGATCTCCCAGATCAAGCGGATAAAGGAAGGCGAAACAGTAAGCTATAATCGTAAAGGCATTGCAAAAGAAGACTCTGTTATTGCTACGATCCGTATCGGGTATGCTGACGGGTATAGCCGCCGCCTTGGAAACGGGGTAGGGAAGGTATTCATAAAAGGACAGCAGGCACCGGTAATAGGCACTGTCTGTATGGATATGACCATGATTGATATTACTCATATTCCTGGTGTGGCAGAAGGAGATGACGTTATCATATTTGGAGAGGCGGTTCCGGTACAGCAGCTGGCAGAATGGATCGGTACCATCCCTTATGAAATTATGACGGGTATTTCCCAACGGGTAAAGCGTGTGTATTATGGGGAAGGCTAAGTAACACGCCAAATGCGGATCAACTTTCTTCCTCCGGAAGTGTTCTGAAATAGAAGCTGTAAGCAAGCGCAGGCATGAATACAGTTAATCATCCCTGTGTTCTTTTATAAACAACAACCCATTTTAAGGAAACAATCATGGAGCTAAAAGAGCTGAATAAAATTGCCGGTTCCTTAAGCAATACGTCCAAAATGCCGGTACTGTTTTTAGGACATGGAAGTCCTATGAATGCTATTGAAGAAAATGAATTTGTACAGGGCTTCCGCAATATTGCAAAAGAAATTCCAAAGCCGAATGCTATTCTTTGTATCAGTGCACACTGGGAAACCAAAGGTACATTCTTAACAGCGATGGAAAAGCCGCCTACTATTCATGATTTCGGTGGTTTCCCCAAAGAATTGTTTGAGGTGCAATATCCGGCTTCCGGAGACCCCGGCCTGGCAGCAGCAACAAAGGCGCTGGTCAAAGGTGCCGCACTGGAATTGACCCATCAATGGGGCCTGGATCATGGCGCCTGGAGTGTGATCAAACACCTGTATCCCCGGGCAGACGTACCTGTAATTGAAATGAGCCTGGATCATTATAAAACACCGCAATGGCATTATGAACTGGCTGGGGAATTAAAAAAACTGCGGGAGAAAGGCGTGTTGATCATCGGCAGCGGGAACATGGTTCATAACCTCCGGCAGGTGGCCTGGGATAAGCTGGATGCGGATGATTACGCGTACGACTGGGCACGGGAAGCAAAGGAAAAAATGAATCAATTTATTCTTGATGGTGACCACCAGTCATTGATCCGTTATGATCAGCAGGGTCGTGCCTTTCAGCTTTCCATTCCTTCACCGGAGCATTATATGCCATTGCTGTACGCATTGGCGTTAAAAGACAGGGAAGATCCTGTAAAGCTGTTTAATGATAAGGCAGTGGCGGGATCACTGACGATGACCTCTGTAAAAATCGGTACATAGCAATAACATTTTAAATCAACAGACGAAAGCCGGGATCCCCGGCTTTTTACATACGGGAACTACTGATAAGCGGCTATCCATTTTTTTGAATTAGATGTTCATGGGCTTGCGCAGGCCGGTCTGCAGGTCCGGAAGGCATGCCGAGGGCAACGTTCCGTCCCTGTTTGTATTGAGCAGAAAGGGAACGGAGATAAGGTGATAAAAAGAATGCTGGTACCGGTTCATTCAAACGTGTCCTGTTGAGCTATTCTTTAGTCCTGTTGAGGCGCATTTTTGTCCTGCCCGGTCTTATTAACTTTTTATTTACGAAAAAATGCTGCCATTTTGCTGACAAATATGACTATTGATATGATGATGCTTAAAAGACTACGATCTTCCAAAACCGGGCTCCTGATAGCTGCTGTATCTGTGCTGGGATTATTAAGCGGTTGTTCTAAAGATACATCTTCTACGGATGTAACCGGCGATTGGGCAGTGTCTTTTGAATATGAAGGAGTAGGCCGTACAGACGCAGTAAGTTTTACAATTGGAGACCTGGTTTATGTAGGACTGGGGTATAACGGCACAGACCGGCTGAATGATTTTTGGGCATTTCAGAAAACCTCCGGTACCTGGAAAAGAGTAGCCGCTTTTCCTGGTGAAGCAAGAAATTCTGCTGTTGCCTTTACAATAAATGGAATAGGATATGTAGGCACAGGTTTTAACGGTACCGACAAGCTCAGCGATTTCTGGTCGTACAACCCTTCATCGGATTCCTGGACAAAAGTGGCGGACCTGGCTGCTTTCGGGGGAACAGCACGTTATGGAGCCGTTGGTTTTTCAATTGGTAATAAAGGATACATAGCAACAGGATATGACGGGAACTATTTAAAAGATTTATGGGAGTATGATCCGGCAACCAATAAATGGCAGCAAAAAGCCAGTTTGGCGGGTTC
>DASVMC010000876.1:0-5980 GCA_036384555.1 Niabella sp.
ACGGAAATAGGCAATATCATAGCAGCCATGGTGTGTAGGGCCATCATCGCCCACCAGGCCAGCCCGGTCAAGGCAAAAAATAACAGGCAGTTGCTGTATGGCTACATCATGCACCGCCTGATCATATGCCCTTTGCATAAAGGAAGAGTAAATAGTGCAAAATACCTTCATACCCTGTGTGGCCATTCCGGCGCTTAAGGTAACGGCATGCTGTTCGCAAATACCAACATCCAATGCCCGATCCGGCATCACCTCCATCATGTATTTTAAAGAGCTACCCGAAGGCATTGCCGGGGTAATTCCAAAAATCCTGTCATTTTTTTCAGCCAGCTCAATAATGGTTTTCCCGAATACATCCTGGTATTTAGGGGGTTGCGGCGTATCAAATGTTTTCTTTAAAATTTCGCCGGTCACCTTATCAAATAATCCCGGTGCATGCCACTTGGTCTGATCTTTTTCAGCCAGCGCATACCCCTTGCCCTTGGTGGTAATAATATGCAGGATCTTGGGGCCAGGTATCTGCTTCAGGTCCTTCAGCGTATCTACCAGCTTGGTAATATTATGCCCGTCAATAGGGCCAAAATAGCGTAGTTTGAGTGATTCAAAGAAATTGGAATTGCTGTTGATCATTCCTTTAAGGCCGTCTGCCAGTTTATGCGCTATTCCCTTGGAGATCCGCTTCCCGATGGGCAGCTTATTCAAAGCATTCCATACATCGTCCTTGAATTTATTGTATTTCGGGGAAATGGTAATATCTGTCAGGTATTCTTTCAGGGCACCTACATTCGGATCAATACCGATACCATTATCATTTAAAATGATCAGCATATCCGTATTAGAAACGCCGGCATGGTTCATCCCTTCAAAAGCCATACCCGCCGTCATAGAGCCATCACCAATAATTGCCACTACTTTCCGGTCTGTCTCCCCTTTATATTTTGCAGCTATTGCCATTCCCAGGGCCGCTGAAATAGAAGTGGAAGAATGCCCTACTCCAAAAGTGTCGTACATGCTTTCCGTAATCTTCGGAAAGCCGCTCAATCCTCCGTATTTGCGGTTCGTTTCAAAACGATCCCTGCGGCCGGTGATGATCTTATGCCCGTAAGCCTGGTGGCCTACATCCCACACCAGCAGGTCTGAGGGCGTGTTGTATACATAGTGCAGGGCGGTGGTTAATTCCACTACACCCAGGCTGGCTGCAAAATGGCCGCCATGTATGCTAACCACATCAATAATGTATTGTCTTAATTCTTCGCAGAACTCGTGCAGTTTTTCCTCCGGTATCTTTTTCAGATCCTCCGGAGAGTTAACAGTTTGTAAAAGCCGACCGGGAATAATTGCCATCAGATAAGATTATGCTGCAAAAATAGTGATTTAATGCCTTTATCAGGTCCATTAGTAGGCGAACACCTAAATCTGTTCCCTATTATACTACCGGTCTACGAATCAATAAAATACGGTTTCCCTTTTAAAATGAATATCAGTGAGGCGGTATCAAAATGTTGGCTGTCCTATTGAGCCCGCCCGTGCCGGCCGGGATATTGACCACCAAAGTATTAGCCTATTTATGGATTCATGGCATTGTAAATGCATTTTATTCATAGCCCATTGCCGTAAAAGAGGCAGGGCTGATACCCTTCCATCGGCGTACACCTGCGTCTTAATAATGTATTTTCAATTTTACTGTTCTTTACTCCATAATTGCCTGTTGCTGAGTCAGATTCAGTGTTGCATACCCGGATAGATCATCGTTGAAAACAGAAAAAACGGCGGGATAACCAGGCCTGATATAGCCAATTTGGTCCCCCATCCGGATAGCATCAGCCGGACGGCACGTAGCCATCTCTATCGCTTCCTGCAGCGATGTGCCCATAAAGCCGACCGCATTTTTTATAGCTTCAGGCATTGAAATAGCTGCTCCCCCCAGGTTACCGGCACTATCCCTGTAGAATCCGTCAACCAGCCTGATGGACAGTCCATCCCATTCCATAGCCTGTTTCCGGCGGCCCAGGAACGCGGAGTCACTGATCAGGAATAATTTAGCGCCTTTCTGGCGATGCGCAATGCGTGCTGCCGCATAGCTGCAATGCCCTCCGTCAAGAATAATCGGTGCATATACGGAAGCATTATCAAAAACAGCGCCTACCGTGCCGCACTCCCGGTGCCCCATCTGCGTCATTGCATTGTATAAATGGGTAACCAGGGTAATGCCCATTGAAAAGCAGCGCTGCGCCTGATCATAGGTCATCATTGAATGACCTGCCGACAATACAATATCTGTTTGCAGCAATTTTTCCAATTGCCGGTCCGTGAAGCACTCTGGCGCAATGGTCATTACTTTTATAATATCCCCGCCCAGGTCAATAATTTCATCCAGCTCTTTATCCGTTGGTTTACGTATGATATCCTTATTGTGTGCGCCCCGCTTTTCCGGGTTCATAAACGGTCCTTCCAGGTGCATGCCCAGCATGGTCGGAAATTGCTGATGAAATTCACGGGTTGTTTTTATCGCTTCAAGAATCGTTTGCTGCGGGGAAGAGATCAACGTGGTCAAAAAATATGGAGTTGCAAAAGCCACGCTTGCCTGGTACAGATCAGCAATAGCTGACATATCCGGCTGTTTTGAGAAATACAGGTCAAACCCGCCATTCAGCTGAATGTCATTAAATCCCGCTGATATATTTTTTCCTGCCAGATCAATCGTTTCTGCAGCATCCGGCAATACCTGTTGTATGGCAATGATTTTGTTTTTATCAATAAGGATACAGTGTCCTTCCAGAACAGCTTCCCCGGTATAAATGATTGCATTGGTAATTACCTGCATGAGATCGTCTTTAGTAACGGTGATTTTTTAATATTCGATGCTTCCTGTATATTTATGTTTTGAATAACAGAAAGGAAAAGAATACCGGTCTGTTTACCGGCTGTTTACCTGTAGCCTCCTTATAAGTTCAGTAAGGGATCGTTTACAGATCAGCACACAGGTAACCCATTCTTTATCCTGCACAATATAGAAAGAAATAACTGTATGCCAAAAAGAGCCGATTATATTTCCTGGGATGATTATTTTATGGGTGTGGCGTTGCTTTCGGGCAAACGCAGTAAAGATCCTTCCACACAGGTAGGGGCCTGTATTGTCAATACACAGAACAAAATTGTTGGTGTGGGCTATAATGGCCTGCCTATCGGTGTCAGCGACGACCAGTTTCCCTGGGAAAAGGAAGGAAGTTACCTGGATACAAAATATCCTTATGTATGCCATGCGGAGCTGAATGCCATTCTGAATAATATCGGTATTAACCTGGAGGGTTGCAAGATCTATACGGCCTTGTTTCCCTGTAATGAATGCAGTAAAGCGATCATTCAGTCGGGTATAAAAGAAGTTATTTATCTGTCTGACAAGCACGCCGCAAAAGAAAGCTCTATCGCCTCCAGAAAAATGCTGCAAACAGCAGGTGTTACCCTGCGGAAAATAGAACCGGGAACCAGCGAAGTGGTATTATCCTTTAAAGAGGAGCAGGTATAAGCCTTTCCGGGTATTATAAAGTTGCATTATACTCCAGGGCAAGCTTTAGCCAGAAGTTGCGTTCTGTTTTTTTATTGAAGCAGGCTCCATCAACGTGCAGATAGCCTTTATACTCCCTGCCCCGCATGAGCACCGTATGACAGTCTTTCTGCTTAAGCAACCGGTCATGTATAGCAGGATCAACGCGACACATGAGCCGGTCGTCCCGAATAGTTATGCACATTTTCCCGTTGACCATAAAAGCAAGCCCCCCAAACATACGCTGCTCTTTAACCCGTTTTTTACCGGCAAGTGCTTTTCTTATTTTACCGGCAAGTACTTCATTGTATGCCATCGGCTCTCTGTTTGGGTGTATTTTCAACAAAAGTATGCGTATCAAAAAAAATAGTCAAACTGGCTAATTTTCCATCTTTTACCTTCCAAAGTTCCGCCACATCACCGTTTTTATAAACGCCATTCGGGAATTTAAAATCATAGTTCCCTATAACACATGCGTTCTCCCCGTCTATCAGCATTTCTTTTACGCGCATCGTTTCAAATACCTTTGAAAAGCGGTTGATCACTTCTATATAAGCCTGTTTACCGATCATCGGACCGGATGGGTTCATATCGCATCTCATAAACCTAAAGTCATCAGACAAAACCATTTCCCAGTCCTGTTTCCGGGCAAACCCATCATAATAAATTTCCAGTAATTTTTTTGTTTGTACTGCGCTTTTCATATTTGTTTATTTAACCGGATTTTATGAATTTCGTTTTTGCAAAACGAATATACAAAAGATATTGCAAAATGCAACAACTTTATTTTATGGATCAGAAGAGATCAGATTGCCCGATCAGCTGCTCGCTGGATATTTTTGGAGATAAATGGTCCCTGTTGATTATAAGGGATATTATGCTTAGGGAAAAAGTTTCTTACAGTGAGTTTCTTGAATCGGAAGAAAAGATTGCAACCAATATACTGGTAAACCGGCTTAGCCTGTTAGTTGCTGAAAAAATTATAACCAAGCAGGTAGCTCCCGAAAATAAATCAAAATACATTTACAGCCTTACACAAAAGGGAGCAGACCTGTTGCCAATCATCATTGAACTGATGGACTGGGGTGCAAAATACAATGAGAACTGTCCCCGGAAGGCGTTGGGAATGCGTATTAAAAAAGACAAGGCCGCTGTTATTAAAGAATATACCCGGTTACTAAAACAACGATAGCCTGCTTTTGTACGCTTTTCCGGCACTAAGGTTTCTTAATCATTGGTAAAGCCCTAATAATTGTTCGCAATCTTTTTTTGTAAAAGATATATCCTCCGCAGATCTTCATATCTTACAAACTGACCTGCATCTACAGGGTACTGCCGCATCCAGTTCCACACTTCTTCCCAACGACCCGTGTAAAACGGATTTTCCAGCTCATCAAACGCCTCCTGGCTTTCATTCAATGTAGGAAATGTATATACATCACTAAAAAAAGCACTTCCTTCATCCAGGGAGCGTATCAACGTGGCCCTGAACACATCTTTGCAGGTCTCCAGCCGGATCCAGTCAAACGTAGGCCGGCCAAAAAAGCGATCCCACTTTACAAATTGTACCAGCTGTCTTCCTAATTTCAGATATGTCTGAATATGCTTCTCCTCTATGTAATGGATATCTGTTTGCATTATGACCAATCGTAGTAATCCTGGTATAACCGGCAGTTACTGCTCGTTTAACCTGTAATGGCGGGTAACTGTAGTGCTTACCGTTCCCGCCATTTCTTAACAGGTTTTGTAATCGGATGTTGCCTTAACAGCTCCGGGAATGAGCGTTTCAATAGTTCACAGGACTATCGGGTGTTCTTCAATAGTGTTCTTTTCAGAACACGGTGTTCTCAGGTCAGGCAACGGCCCAGATAAACGAAGCTATAATCATCCAAATGCCTACAACAATGCCCAGGATCCCCAGCCGGCCCTGTCGGGTAGCTATCTTTGTATGCAGCAGGGCTGCTTTTTCCTGCGCACCGGCATTATTGGAAGTAAAAAATTGATTAATCAGCGGAAAACCCAGTAAAAAGCCCAGGCTGGCTTCCACCACACTCCCGGCCAGTAACGTAATAAACCAAACCGGTGCTGCGGTCATCCAGCCTACATGCAAAACAGCCTGTATAATGCCCCAAATCCCCCAAAAACAACAGACAAGACCTATCCAGCCCTGATAAGGTGTTATTTTTTCAAGCAGCTCTTTGGCATCCGGCTTTTTGGACAATAACAAAGAGGGTACTGCAATTACACTTAGCAAAATCAATGAAATTCCGTAGATCATAATTAATAGTTTTAAAAATTTACTGGTGATAGGTTACAACGGCCATAGAAACGAAGAATTGGAATAAAAAGAGGCTGAGCGCACGCGGTTTTGAAGAGCGGGATGCGCGCGCTGCGGCGGTGGCATTCCGTTTAAGATCCGGTGGCATCTGACATTCC
>DASVMC010000877.1:0-15598 GCA_036384555.1 Niabella sp.
GGCCTTTTCGTTTGCTGCCAGCGGGCAGGCTGCTTTAAAAGGAGCGGCTGCCGTTCAGCAGCATAAGGATACCGTATCCGCTGTGAGCGCAGAGAAGCTCAACGCCACAACGGTAAAAGTACATTACTCCGACCAGCAGTACCTGTTGCTTGATTTTTATAGCGATCATATTTTCCGCCTGTTCAGGGACCCGTCGGGCGGCAGCCTGAGGGCTCCGGAAGCCGTTCCTCCTGCTCAGATTTTAACGGACAGCCCGCGGAAGCCGGTTTCCGGAATCAGCATCGGCAATACCGGTGGTACTATAGCCATAGCAACAAAGGAGATAAATATCCAATTGGAAAGATCATCGCCGCTGATAACCATTACTGATAAACGTACCAATAAAATAGCAGTTGCCATCATAGCTCCGGTTCGTTTTGAAAAAAGAAATGTATCCCTGCAATTGCGGGAAAATGAAGGAGAATATTTTTTTGGCGGAGGAGTACAGAACGGCCGGTTCTCACACAAAGGAAAAAGCATTGCCATCGAAAATCAAAATAGCTGGACAGATGGCGGTGTTGCCTCCCCTGCTCCTTTTTACTGGTCTACCAATGGTTATGGTTTTATGTGGTATACCTTCAAAAAAGGGAAATATGATTTCGGGGCTAAAAAAACAGGCGTGGTGCAACTTACCCATGAAACGCCATACCTGGATGTTTTTTTTATGATTGACACAAAGCCTGTAGCCCTTTTGAATGATTTTTTCCAGCTGACAGGCGCCCCTGTATTATTGCCCAAATTCGGTTTCTATGAAGGGCACCTGAATGCCTATAACCGCGATTACTGGAAACCGGATACTGCCGGCATCCTCTTTGAAGACGGGAAACGATATAAAGAAAGCCAGAAGGACAACGGAGGAATCAAAGAATCCCTGAACGGGGAAAAAAATAACTATCTTTTTTCAGCACGCGCGGTGATCGACCGCTACAAAGCACATGATCTGCCCCTGGGGTGGATCCTTCCTAATGACGGGTACGGAGCAGGCTACGGCCAAACAGGTACTTTGGACAGCAATATCAGGAACCTGAAAGCCTTTGGCGATTATGCACGTAACAACGGCGTACAGATCGGGCTCTGGACCCAGTCTGACCTGCATCCCAAAGCCGGTATCCCTGCCTTATTACAGCGGGATATTATTAAGGAAGTAGGCATGGCGGGAGTTCGTGTAGTAAAAACGGATGTTGCCTGGGTAGGACCAGGTTATTCCTTCGGGTTAAACGGAGTAGCCGATGTAGGGCAGATTATGCCCCGGTACGGGCAGAATGCAAGGCCCTTCATCATTTCATTGGACGGATGGGCCGGAACGCAGCGCTATGCGGGTGTATGGAGCGGTGACCAAACAGGAGGAGTATGGGAATATATCCGCTTCCATATTCCCACCTACCTGGGATCAGGACTTTCCGGTCAGCCGAATATTACTTCGGATATGGACGGCATCTTTGGCGGCAGGAATCCGGTAGTGAATGCACGGGATTTTGAATGGAAGGCCTTTACACCCATGCAGCTGAATATGGACGGCTGGGGCGCTACTGAAAAATATCCGTACGCGCTGGGTGAGCCAACCACCTCAATCAACCGTACTTATTTAAAATTAAAATCGGAGCTGATTCCCTATACCTACAGTATTGCCCACGACGCAATCAAAGGCCTGCCTATGATCCGCGCGTTATTCCTGGATACTTCCAATAGCTATACTTTAGGAACCGGCACCCAGTATGAGTACCTGTTCGGCCCTTATTTTCTGGTAGCCCCGGTTTATAAAGCCACAAGGCCGGACACTACAGGCAATGATATCCGGGATGGTATTTATTTGCCCAAAGGAACCTGGATTGATTATTTTACCGGAGAGCAGTATAATGGCGGTTGCATCATTAATAATTTTGAGGCTCCTGTATGGAAACTGCCGCTGTTTGTAAAAAGCGGTGCTATTATTCCCATGGCCGATCCCAATAACCATGTTTCGGAAATCAATAAAGAGAAGCGGATCTATGAGTGGTATCCCGGGAATACCACCTCATTTACGGAATACGATGACGATGGAGTAACGGAGGCCTATAAAACGGGAAAAGGTGTTACTACAAAAATTGAAGCACAGCTGGTCAGCACCACGGCTACAATCACCATTTATCCTGCAAAAGGCTGGTTTGATGGTTTTGTAAAAAACAAATCTACTGAATTAAGGATCAACCTGACACAAAAACCAACAGCCATTGATGCCCTGCAAGGCAGCAACCACATAAAGTTAACAGAAGTTACAACAAAGGACGCCTTTTTACAAAACGACAATGTATACTATTATGATGCAGCTCCCAACCTGAACCGGTTTGCCACAAAAGGAAGTGTATTTGAAAAAGTGCTGATCACAAAAAATCCGCAGCTGCTGGTTAAAACAGCTGCCGCAGATATTACAGCCCAGACCTTACGGCTGATTGTAAAAGGCTACCATTTTAAACCCGTCAATAAATACTTAAGCACTTCCGGTCCGTTGACGGCTCCGGCCGGAGCACAGGTAACTGATTCCAACCGGCAGGCCTATACGTTAAAACCTTCCTGGAACAAAGTGCCCGGTGCTGACTACTATGAAATCGATTTTAACGGGGAATTGTATACGACGATCAGGGATACTTCTTTATTGTTTGAGCGGCTTTCAGCAGAAACGCCTTATCATTTCCGGCTGCGCGCTGTCAACCGGTCAGGAAGCTCCGCCTGGACAACTTTTTCTGCTACCACAAACGCCAATCCGCTGCAATTTGCTATTAAAGATATCATAGGAACCAGTTCGGCACCTGGTCAGGAAGATAATGAAATTTCCAGGCTCTTTGATTTTGATGAACAGTCGATGTGGCATACAAAATGGGGATCAAAAGCGGTTCCTTTTGACCTGGTGCTGGACCTGCGGTCTGTGAATCAACTGGACAAGATCGAATACCTTCCCCGCAACCGGGGGAACGGCATTCTGCTGAAAGGAACCGTTTATTATAGTTCCAATAAAACCAGCTGGACCGAGGCCGGTACATTTGAATGGGCCAAAAACGGCGATACCAAAGTATTCCCGTTCAATAACCATCCTACTGCACGTTATATAAAACTGAGCATCACTGAAGCAGCGGGCGATTATGGGTCCGGCCGGGAATTGTATGTCTTTAAAGTTCCCGGATCCGAAAGCTATATTCCCGGTGACATTAACAACGATCATCTAATTGACAATAATGACCTGACCTCCTATATGAATTATACCGGGTTGAGAAAAGGCGATGGTGACTTTGAAGGATACGTAAGCAATGGTGACGTGAACAAAAATGACCTGATCGATGCCTATGATATTTCCAATGTTGCTACGCGGCTGGAAGGTGGCGCGGATATAAGTACTGCCGATAGTCTTAGCGGGAAACTGGAGATCAGCGCTGCCAAAAGCTCATATGCCAAAGATGAAACCGTTGAGGTACTGGTAAAAGGCATTGGGCTAAGATCGGTCAATGCACTGAGCTTCGCATTGCCTTACAATCCGCAGGACCTTGAATACATCGGCATCACTCCCCTGAATATCCAGGAAATGGATAATCTGACCAATGACCGGTTGCATAGTAACGGAACAAAAGCGCTTTATCCTGCTTTTGTAAATATTGGCGACAAACCGGTACTCGAAGGCAGTCAGGAGCTGTTCATCATAAAATTCAGGGCCAAACGGCCGGTCACGCTCAGCCTCAAACCGATTGACGGCATTCTGGTGGACAGGCATCTGGATACAGTAACCTTTTAATCGGGTTCTTATCTGAGTAAAAAGCAACGGGGGTATTCGACTACCCCCGTCAGGCTCGCTTATTCCTCAAACAAGTCAGCTGATCAACAGCTGTCTTTAACGGGGAATGCAAATATTCTATTCTCTTTAACCCTTATAAGGCTGTATTCTTTGTAAATAATAGTACCTTTCATCCGATATTTTACTTTTATCAAGCAGTATATAGATCTTATGACCAGACATTTGCGATTATGCATCGCATTAAGTTGCTTAACCTTTTTTTCCTTCGCGGCCTCGGCACAGGACTCACTTATGCATACGCTTACGAAAGAGCTGGACAGGGAATTCAGGCAATTGAAAGCCGCTGATGACCGGTTGTATTACATGAGTTACCGCGTTGATGACATCCTGGTATACAGCATCCGCACTTCATTTGGCGCTGTATCAGGAATTGATTCTGCTCACTACCGCATATTCACACCCTCCATCCGTTTAGGCAACTACCAGCTGGACAATACCCATAATGTCAGTTATGGCCAGACAGCAGCCGCCCTGCCTTTAACCAATAATGAAGATTTACTCAGGCTGATTATCTGGAAAAATACAGATAACAGTTACAAAAGTTCGGCACAGGCATATGAGCAGATCCTTACCAGTAAAAAAGTGAACGTTGCCGAAGAAGATACCGCGGCAGATTTTTCTCCGGCAAAGAGATCCGTATACTTTGATCCTCCTTTGCACTATGACCAGCTGCATCCTGACATAGATGCACTCACAAAAAACCTGATCGCTTATTCGGGTGCATTAAAGCCGAACCCGGACCTGCTGACTGGCGTGGCGACACTTGAATTTAAAATTGAGCGTAACTATTTTACGGACACTGAAGGAACAATGCTCATTGAAAACGGTACCAGCACCTGGCAATCTGTGTACAGCTATACAAAAGCCCCGGATGGTATGGAGCTGCCGCTGTTTAAAATGTACTTTGCCTGGAACCCCGGCGAACTGCCCTCCCGCGACAGTGTCTTAAAAGATGTGCACGAAATGAGTTCAAAACTCACCGCCTTACGTGTTGCACCGGTTGCAGATCCCTACGTCGGGCCTGCGATCCTTTCCGGAAGAGCGGCCGGAGTGTTCTTCCATGAGATCTTCGGCCACCGGCTGGAGGGAAAAAGAATGAAAAGCGACCAGGACGGGCAGACCTTCAAAAACAAGATCGGTACCCCGGTACTTCCCTCCTTCCTGAGCATTATCATGGACCCTACTATAAAAAAGCTGGATAAGGCAGCTGTAAACGGTTTTTACAGGTACGATGCTGAAGGGGTGGAAGCACAAAAAACGACCATGGTACAGGATGGCATCTTAAAGACATTTTTAATGACCCGTACGCCGATCAACCAGGTCAGCGGGTCAAACGGGCATGCCCGAACCGCAGCAGGAGGCATTCCCGAAAGCCGCCAGAGTAACCTCATTGTCAACTCCGGTAATACCCGGTCACCAGCTGAATTAAAACAGCTTTTACGTGATGAAGCAAAAAAACAGGGACGCGAATATGGTTATTATTTTGAAGATGTACAGGGTGGTTTTACCAATATCGGCCGTACTACGCCCAATGCCTTCAATGTAATGCCAATTGAAGTGTACAAGGTATTTGCAGATAAACGGCCAGATGAGCTGGTGCGCGGGGTGGATCTTATTGGCACGCCGCTTTCCATGTTTGGAAGAATCATAGCTGCTGATAATGTCCGGCAGACCTTTAATGGTATGTGTGGTTCCAATTCAGGATGGGTTCCGGTTTCCGCATCATCCCCTGCCATTTTTGTGGACGTTATTGAAACACAGAAAAAAAATAAATCTACAGACAGGCTGCCTGTACTGCCCAGGCCGGATCTGGATAAAGAACCGGCCCGTTGATCGGCTTAACTACAAAAAAAGATGCTTCAGAAATTATTATTGACCTTTTGTTTATTCGCAACCGTTTCCACCGGAAGGACACAGCCCATCAGGGAAAATTTTTATATAAAGACCTTGTCACAGGAGCTGGACAGAAATATACAGCGACTGAACCTGCCCGACCTGGGGAAACCCTTTTTCATCAGCTACCGTTTAAGAAATACCGTTGCATGGAATATACGGGCAGAAAGAGGAGTTATTACCACGCCCTGGCTGGCGCCGGATACATCAAGGTATGCTGCTGTTAAGTTGCTGGTAGGCAATTATCACCGTAATTTTGATTACCTGTTTACCAATGCCTCTTTTATATCGCTGCCTGCGGAAAACAATGCAGACGAGTTCAAACGCTTATTATGGCTGGAAACGGATCGTATTTACAAAACAGTTTCCCAGCAATACAATGCTGCCCTGGCCGCTTTGCAAAGAGTAACAGTAGACCCCAAAGAACTGGCACTGGATGATCTTTCCTCTATTACACCCATCGTTAAAGATTACGGAGGCATGCGGGAATTTTCACCGGCTGCTGCTGCGCACTGGCAGTCTCTTTTGCAACAACTTTCCGCTTTGTTCATTCCTTATCCCCGGATCACTGAGGCTTCCTGCCGTCTTTCAGTAAACAATGGGGAAGAATACCTGGTATCCAGCGAAGGCACGCTGATCCGTAAACCGGTATCCAGGGCCGTGCTTACGGTATCTGCGGCGCTGCCTGAAGAAGAAGGGAATACGATTTATGAGATCTATAACGATTTTGTTGTTGACCCCAATGAGCTTCCTGCCTCTGATTCGCTGAAAAATAAGGTGCTCCATATGATCAGCCGGTTAATGGAACGCGATAGTGCTTCAAAATTTGAAGGCTCTTATCTTGGCCCGGTATTATTTGAAGGCAGATCTGCAGCCGGCCTGGTTACTAATTTTTTCCAGTTCAGTCTTGGCGTTAACCGCAAGTCGATCCTATACCCCGACAATACTACTACGTTTTATGAGGATAAGATCGGGCAAAAGCTGATAGCAGCAACGCTTAATCTTACAGCATTACCGCACTTAAAAAAATATGGCCCGCTTACAGCTACCGGGTCTTTCGATGTTGATTATGATGGTGTAACCCCGCCAGACTCCCTGGTACTGATAAAAGAGGGCGTTTTAAAAAGTTTACTGAACGGCCGTACGCCAACCCGGAAATTTCCCCATTCACAAGGATTTGCTTTTGGAGAAAGAAGCTGCAATCCGGGGGTGCTCAAATTAACGGCGGACACAACAGCACCTTATAATCAAATGAAAAAGGAGCTGATAAAAGCTGCGAAAGAAGAAGGATTGCCTTATGCTTATATTGTGCGGGGCACTGATTTTGATTATGAACAACCTCCTTTTTTATACCGGGTAGATACCGCTACCATGAAAGAGCAGCTGGTAACGGATGCTAAATTCACGAACTTTAATATGCGCAGCCTGCGGAGATTTATTATCGCTGCTGATTCAATGCAGCTGCTGAATCTGGAATCTTTGTCCGTTATTTGCCCGCAAAGCATCGTTATCGGGGAAGTAGAGCTGGAAGAAGACAACAACATCGTAAAAGCAAAACCTGTTATTGTCACTAACCCGCTGCTGGATAAGCAGCCGCCTCCAGCAGGCAACAAAAAAAATGCTTCCCGGAAGAAAGCATTTTAAATATTCTGAGATCGTATCACCATTTTTCCACTTCCTCGTGCCCCTGGGAGGAAGTATTGTCTTCCGAAGTTTTTGGCTCCGGGTTTTCAACAACTTTTTCGTCGTTGTCGGGCGCCTCTTCTGTTTTTTGAGGTTCAGCAGCCGTTGCCTGTACAGCAGGAGCCGATGGAGCCTGTGTTCCATCGTGCGGCTCTTCATCATAATCCTCATGATTGAACGCGTCGAAATTAAAATCGGGCATTAAGTCCGTTTTCACATAATCAATCGCCTCATTCAACGCCTTAATGAACTTATTAAAATCTTCTTTATAAAGGAAAACCTTATGCCGGTCGTACCCGTTATCATCAAACCGCTTACGGCTTTCCGTTATGGTCAGGTAATAATCGTTCCCTTTTGTAGACCTCACGTCAAAAAAATAAGTTCTTCTTTTCCCGGCACGGAGTCGTTTACTATAAATACTCTCCAGTTTCCGATCGTTATGCTCGTTCTCCACGTGTTTCCTTTTTTAGTAAATCAAAAGTTTTTATACAAACAAATATATGTATGTTTTTAATAAAAACTAAATATAGGGAAGTTTTAGGATATTTTTTTAAACAATTTTCAGATTTTGCATTTTCTGCTTTCCAGGCGTAAAAACCGGCTATTTTTCAGCTTCGTTTTCGTCCTCCAGACCGGATTGCTGGCGATAATACAGCTTTGCATAAAACCCGTCGGGAATTTTCATCAGTTCTTCATGCGTTCCCTGCTCCACAATGCTTCCTTCGTCCAATACAATAATCCGGTCAAAAGACAGCAGCGAAAATACCCGGTGCGTAATGATAATGGAGGTTTTATCGCTCAGGTATTCATTTAGACATCCCATGATCTCCTGCTCCGTTTTGGCGTCTACAGCGCTCAGGCAATCGTCAAAAATGATAATGGCCGATTGCTTGATCAATGCTCTTGCAATGGAGATCCGTTGTTTCTGCCCGCCACTCAGCGTTACACCCCGCTCCCCGATCATAGTTTCATATCCGTTCGCAAACCCTTCAATTTCTCCCGCAACCCCTGCAATTGTAGCAGCTGTCACCACCTCCTCCCGGCTTGCCTCCGGTTTTCCAAAGCGGATATTGTTTTCTACCGTGTCACTGAACAGGAATACGTCCTGCGGAACATAGCTGATCTGCGCTCTTAAAGAAGACAGATCAATCTCCCTGATACTTTTATTATCCAATAATAAATTTCCTGCATCAGCGTCATATACGCGCAACAGCAGTTGTGCCAACGTTGTTTTACCACTGCCCGTTCTGCCGGTAATGGCAATCTTTTCTCCCTTCCGGATATGCAGGTTAAAATCCCGGATGGCCTGAATGCCGGTATCCGGAAAAGTAAAACGCACGTCCTCAAAGTCAATTTTCCCCTCCAGCGCCACCGGGGCAGCCCCCGGCTCATTTTTAATTTCCGGAACAATATCCAGGAATTCGTTCAATCTTTTTTGAGAGGCTGCAGCACGCTGCACCATACTGGCTGTAAGGCCAATAGCACTTACAGGAAACGTAAGCATGTTTACATAAACGATGAACTCCACAATTGTTCCCAGGGTAATTCCATGCTGATGATGGATGTAGTACAACCCGCCGATCATAATTGTAAACAGGGTGCTGATACCGATCAGCAACTGTATCGACGGAAAATAAACCGCTTCCACTCTTGCCAGCGCAATCGCATTTTTACGGTAGGTTTCACTGTTCCCGGCAAAAAAACGATACATTGCCTCTTCCTGATTAAAGGACTTGATCACACGGATACCGGAATAGGATTCCTGCGCATTGGTGGTCAGGTCAGAAAGCGCGGCCTGGATCCTTTCGCTTTTTTTATGGATATTGCTGTTTACAAAATAGATAATAATGGCCAGGATCGGCAGCGGGATCATCACATAAATGGTCAGCTCTACGCTGCTCTGTACCATAAAGAACACGCAAAACAAAATGGTGGTCAGCAGGTTCACAATATACATAATAGCAGGCCCCGTGAAAATACGCACCCGGCTTACATCTTCAGCAATGCGGTTCATTAAGTCGCCGGTGGTATGACTTTTGAAAAACCGGTTATCCAATCGCTGGTACTGTGAGTACACTTCATTTTTCTGGTCATATTCTATATGGCGGCTCATGACAATAATGGTCTGCCGCATCAGAAACATAAAAAAACCTCTCAGCAGGGCCAGCAACAATATGATGATACTGGCAATGAGCACTACTTTAGTAATGCTTGAATAGGTTGTTAAAAAGCGGATGATCTTTTGAACAAGCATGTCATACCCTTTCACTTCGCCGGTATAAGACATGCCTGTTAATGATAAAGAACGGTCAACATAATTAATGATGAACTTCATTAACTGTGGTGACAAAACGTTAAAATAATTTGACAGTGCTACAAAAAATATGCCTGCGCCTAACCTTACCCTGTACTTCCAAAAATATTTACCCAAGGCACTTAAATGCTTCATGGCTGCAAGATAAATAAATTGATCAGTTCCTGCCGCTGAAAAATATAGGGCGCGGCTTTGACAAATTCCTGCAATACCGTATCTTGTTACAATAAATTCATTGGTATGGTTCCGGAACTAAGAGATGCCTATAATGCTGCTTTTACGCAGGAGAAATTTGACCGTTTTTTGCAGGACCTGAACAGCAAATACGTGCCATTACAGTTCCGCATTGCCGAAACGCCTGTTTTTGTGCCCAGGGATTTTTCTGTCCAGCTGTTTGATGCCTGTGAAAATATTGTTGATAGCATCCTGCAGCCGGACTTTAAAGAAAAGACTAACCGGGCCATCCCCAAAGGCTACGAGGTACCCAATGAAAATGAGCATCCGCATTTTATTGCTTTTGATTTTGGCATTTGTGAGAATGATAAAGGCGAACTGGAACCTCAGTTAATAGAAATGCAGGGATTCCCTACCCTTTTTGCCTACGAAATATTCCTGGACGATGTTTTTAGCCGGCATTACAGCGTTCCGGATAATTATTCCAGCTACCTGGGAGGGCTTGACCGGGAAAGCTACCTGGCCGCGCTGAAAAAAATAATAGTCAACAAAGAGCAGCCGGAAAACGTAATCCTGCTGGAGCTCTTTCCGCAGCGGCAAAAGACCAATATTGATTTCTATTGTACAGAAGACCTGCTGGGTATAAAAATGGTCTGTGTTACAGAGCTTATAAAAAAAGGCAACAAACTCTATTACCTGAATAATGGAAAAGAAACCCTGATCAGAAGGATCTACAACCGGCTTATTTTTGACGAATTACAGCAGCAGGAACCCGCTATACAGGAGAAAGCAAAGATCCTGTTTGAAGACCTGGATGTAACCTGGGTAACCCATCCCGGCTGGTTTTACCGTATCAGCAAGTTCACCCTTCCGCTCATCCGGCATAAGAACATACCTGAAACAAGGTACCTGAACGAGATAAAAACGATCCCGGAAGACCTGGAGAACTATGTTTTAAAACCCTTGTTCTCGTTTGCAGGACAGGGCGTGGTAATAGATGTAAGCCCGCAGGATATCCGGAACATAAAAGACCCTGAGAACTGGATCCTGCAAAAGAAGGTGAATTATGCGGCGGTCATAAAAACACCGGATGAACCGGCGAAAGCGGAAATACGCATCTTCTATTTCTGGGAGGACGGCGCACCAAGACCCTGGCCGGCTAATAACCTGGCAAGACTGAGCAAGGGAAAAATGATTGGGGTACGTTTTAATAAAGATAAAATATGGACCGGCGGCAGCTTCGCCCTGTTTGAAAAATGACCGTATTGAATAATTTGCACAGGTATGAATACCCTGGATTCAACAGTGTATGCTTCCAGGAACCTACCCCCTGCCGGGTTACCCGTTCAACTATATCTGAACCGAAATTGATCACTGAATTATGAGCTGGTTCTCTTTTAAGAAAAAACAACCGGTAATCGGGCTAACCCTATCGGGCGGCGGCATGCGGGGCGTGGCGCATATATCTATTATAAAAGCGCTGGAAACAGTCGGCCTTAAACCGCAGGTACTATCGGGAACCAGTGCCGGCGCTATTATAGGCGCTTTTTATGCAGCGGGTTACTCACCGGATAAAATGCGGGAAATTGTAGAACGGACTACCTTTTTTTCGCGTTCCTCATTCCGGTTAGGGACCACGGGCATTTTTAACCCCGTTTTTTTATCAAAATTATTTCATGAATACTTTCATGAAGATGATTTTAATACGCTTAAAATTCCCCTGTACGTTGCCGCTACTGAAATCACCCATGGGAAACTGGAATATTTTTCAGAGGGTAAATTATTCCAGGCACTACTGGCTTCTTCCAGCATCCCCTATGTTTTTCCACCGGTGCGGATCGGAGACAAAGTGTATATGGATGGCGGCATTCTTAATAACCTGCCCATCGAGCTGATCTACAACAAGTGCGATTTTCTGATCGGGTCGCACGTGAATTCCATTATTTATGACGATATGCACAAGATCAGCGCACGTAAGGTTTTTGACCGGGTCATCCACCTGGCCATTGGCAGTACTGTAGATAAAAAAGGACGCGCCTGCGATATTTTCTTTAACCCTCCCAACATGACGCGTTACAGCCTTTTTGATAAAAAAGGCGTACCGCAGATGCTGGATGCGGTGTATGATTATGCAATAAAATTACTTCAAGAAAAGGGATACCAAAAGTCTTAGTATAGAAGTCGTTGAAACTTTTGCTGAAGCTCTTTTTTTTAAAGAATGTCTTCCTGTTCCGATGGTGAGATCGGATTGTTTTAGTACCCGTTCTATAAAAGACCGGTTACTCCCTGTCGTTTTCGATCCGATTTCGGGCATAGCATTTTCACCTTTTCAGCCGATAAATAACGCCATTAAAAAAGGAGGCTTGCAGCCTCCCTTATAATAAAAGATCGTTTAAACAACCATCACATGCTGATCTTTGAGGCAATTGCCTTGGGCACTGCATTTTTATTCACCATGATAGCCGTTGTTTTCAATTGTACGTATGCCTTTGTTACATGCAGGTATCCTTTGTATTCATTGCTGGTACCCCATGAATTCTTGACAATATAATATTCCTTTCCGTCCTGATCTTTAGATAACCCCACTATGTGCATTCCATGATCATCCGTGGTCTGACCGTTTTCAAGACCGGTCTGTCGCAGCTCCGGGGTAATTTCCGGTTCCGGCTTCGGGCCACTGAACAACTCCCTGTTCTGTACAGGGGATAATTTTTTTCCGTAGGAAGCGGGTGTTTGCGGAACAAATGCCACCCCGTTCGGCCAGCTGAAATAGGGTTCGGAAACATCCGTACCCCAGGCAACCGTATAGCCGCTTTTCAAAGCATTGTCAATGATATCAGTAATGGCAGCCGGCGGAATATTATAGTCCCACTGAAAGGCCCAGTTATCCGGTGCCAGCATCATTGCTTTTTGCCAGTAAGGCGTATTGGTCTGGGAAATAAATTCAATATAGTTATTTGCATCAATGCCCACTACTTCCTTTGCAAAAGTCTGTGGCGTATAGCTTTTGTTCTGGTACACGAACATAGGCGGCACCGGGCCCAGGTACGCATCCAACGTAGCGGCAAAAGCCTTTTTCCAGTTAGGTGAAATACTTCCTGACGGGTTTTTCACCACCGCATCCAGCATGGATTTCAGAAGACCTTGCATTTCGCTGAAGTTATTGATCTTTGCACCATTCAGCAGCCCTGTATATGCCGCTTCCGGCATAGCGCCGTATTTGGCATACATGTTGATCACATCATGCGCTTCCCCGCCGTCGCCCCAGCTCAGGTTACCTCCCATTCGTACATAATTTTCCGCTTTATCTTCATAAGACTTACGTGCTGTATAGATTTTGGCCAGCGGAACCGGCTTTTTCCCGGCTTTGATCATTTCCGATTCTAAAAAGGAATTGGTAGAATAACTCCAGCAGGTTCCGGAAGATCCCTGGTTCTCAACCGGCGTTACGGCAAGGTTGATCACATCGGTGAACCGGAAGCCGGTACTGTCGCTGCTGTTACCACTGATCTTTTTTATTAAATCATCCTGGGCATGCAGCAAACCGATGCCCGTAAAAGCCACTGAAAAAGCGGCCATTAAGCAATACTTTCTGATCATTTTATTTAATTTATTATTCGGTACCCCAAGAGAACGGTCTCAAAGCAATACTCTAATTCTGCAAAGAAAGGATTCTGATTCAAATAGCCATAATTTTTTTGATGAATGGCGGGTTGCAACTGTTTTTTTAATCCTTTTCCAGCAATGATCCCCCGTTCCTCCGGGCATTCCGATCCGGTGTGCTTCAATAGCTGGCTTATCAGGTACAAGTCCTTAGCGCTAAGGTAAAACACGCCGTGTTAATCCCCGCTGGTAAGCCTCCAGCCTGTTAAATCCTTCTGCATATTTACAGCCCGCTCCCAGGCCCCTGAATTTGGACTGTGTTTCAACCAGTTCAAGCAGATCTGTATTGGCCTGCTGCATGTCTATGAACTGGCTTTTATGACAGAGCAGCATTTTTTTCTTTATTTCAAAAACAGCAGTTATATCTACATATTCTGAAGGCTGGAACCGGATCCCGCAAATATTATCCATATAATAGATCTGGGCATTATCTATACGGCAGGGAGGAACGGACTGATGAGGTATAAACGGCAGGCCCTTTTGGGAGTAGGCATCAAATACCAGCTGACTTACATACCGGTGATCCGGATGGTAATCATTCGGGGAATGGGTAAATATTACATCCGGGTCCGCTTCCCGAAGTATATCTACCATAATAGCCCGTTGTTTCTGGTTGGGGAAAACATGTTCATCAGCAACAGCAGGCCAGATCAGCTTTGCCCCGATAAGGTCCGCAGCAGCCTGGGCCTCCTTTTTGCGGATGGTTCCCATTTCCTCCGGTTTTATGACCCGGTCACCCATACTCCCGTTTGTAAAAACAGCTATTATTACCCGGTGTCCTTCCTGAGCATATCTTATGAGTGTACCAGCACACAGTATTTCTGTGTCATCCGGATGGGCCGCAACACTAAGAATATTTATGACATTGTATATTTTAAATTAATGTGCTCAACTTTCATGCCCGTTAGCGATGTGCCGGGCAGCCGGTGGCGGCTCAAACAGGATAAGATACCGGTTTATACTTTCACACAAGCCAATGTCCACGCTCCCTTTGGGTACCCGCGCCGGCAGGAGCAATGTAGTCTTCAGAAATTTATACCCCGCTGCAATGGATCGTAATCAGCTTTCATTTACATTTGAAGGACGGGATCCCCGTTTCCAACCCGCATCCTCAGCACGGGAATTTTTACAAACCGGTAATAAAATAAGCAATAATGAACAAGGACACCGTATTCAAACTCATCAGGCCCGGCAAGCCACTTGCCGCTTTTGTCGAAAGTTTCTGGATGCTGTGCAATCTTTCTGACGACGACAAGGAAATTGTTGTTTTACCGGACGGCAGAAGTGATCTGACATTATCCCAATCGGCAACTGCTCCCTTTCAGGTTATACGTTCCGGAATTGAGACCTATCCGCAACAGGCAACTTTAAAAGCGAAGACAACGCTATTTGCTGTCAGCTTTAAATTACTTGCAGTAGAATACGTTTTTCAGCATCCCATTTCCCATTTACTGGACTATGCTGAATATTTACCGGCTGACTTCTGGGATTTTAAAGCCCGGGACTTACTGGACTTTGAGCTCTTTTGCCGGAAAGCTTCCCAAAAGATCCGGTCGCTTTTACCACAGGAGATTGACCCGAGAAAACAACAACTATTTGATCTTATCTATAGTACCAAGGGATCAATACCGGTAAAAGAACTTTCCGAAAAAGTCTTTTGGAGCAGCCGCCAGATCAACCGCTATTTCAACCACCAGTTTGGTCTCTCTTTAAAAGCGTACTGCAATATTCTTCGTTTCCGCGCTTCTTTCCAGCATATTAAAGAAGGAAAATTATTTCCCCAGCAGAACTTTGCCGACCAGTCACATTTCATAAGAGAAGTGAAAAAACTTGCGGGTGTATCGCCAAAGGAGCTCAAACGAAACCAGAACGACCGATTTATACAATTTTCTGCCCTGCTTCCTGAATAATTTTGCACCGGATTATTAAAAGAATACCCTATGTTATTAGAAAACAAACAAATCGTCATCGTCGGCGGTGGCCCGGGCGGGCTGACGTTAGCCAGATTGCTA
>DASVMC010000878.1:0-4904 GCA_036384555.1 Niabella sp.
CCTTCAGACCGGTTTTTTAAAGCTGCTGAAAAATGGAACGCTGCATCCTCATTGGGTACAATAAAAACAACGGCCGATCCCACTAATGTTTATAATAAAAGTTTCAAAAAAAGCTTTACTGTGCCTAAGGACGAAACGGTGACCCTGGGAGATAGCTCCGTTAATAAAAACATTATCTACCAGGATGTAACCATCGTTGCGACCGGGAAAACAGGAAAAATAAGAACGGGTGATTTGAAAGATCAGGGAGACGGAACGGCCACTGTTGATTTACCCATTGTAACCGAAATTTATGCCGGACCTTATGATGACATATTGGATGTTGCTCCCATTGCACAGGTACCAAGGGATGCGAAAGTAAAGGTAGTAAACGACACTGACCCAATTACTGTTTATGTGGAAGTAATGGAGGGTAGTTTTGCAGGCACAAGAGGGTATGTAAACAAAATAGGAGGTATCCCGTTTAAAAATATTGTTCACTAACAAACAAGTTTATGATGGATAAAGATGATAAAAACGGCGGAGCAGATGTAAACCAGCTGGAAAGACAGCTGGAACATAGCAGTTATTATAACCAAACGGTGTTAAGCCAATATGCGAACAGGATCAATGAGCTGGAATCTTTTGTATACGGCTTAGCGGATATGCTTATTGAAAAAAAAGAACTGAATACCGAAGAATTACAATCTGCCGTTGAAAAAACAAGGAATGAAATGAAAGAAAACGGTGAAACCCTTCATGCGGGTATTGCATTAAGAATGGATGGCGCGCATGCAGCCACTGATCATTTTGTTCCCGTAAATTGCAATGAACGGATGCATATCTGTAAAGCGATATGCTGCAAGCTCAGTTTTGCGTTATCTGCCAGTGAAATTGATTCCGGAAAAGTAAAATGGGATCTTGGCAGGCCTTATTTTATCAGGCATGAAAAAAACGGATATTGCACCCATCTAAACGAAAATAAAAAATGTTGCACTGTTTATAATGACCGGCCAAAAGTATGCTCCGGATATAGTTGTGCAAAGGATGAAAGGATATGGAAGGATTTTGAGAATATGATTTTAAATGAAGAATGGCTGGAAGCGAACCTGAAAGACACATCCCCAAAAATGTTTTTAATGAATGTGCATCAAAAAATAGGATAATGGAAATAGCATTACAGGGAAGAGTTTTATACAATATCTCCGTCATTGTGCAGGATCAGGTTCCCCCTACAGGAAAATATTCCCAAAAATTGTGGCGGGATCTGTTGCGTGATAATATTCCTGAAAAAAAAGAAATTTTTTTTAATAAGCGATTTTCCCGAACGGAAACGACAGATGTCGAGGGCGATTTTAAAAGTCCTGTAGTGTTATTAAAAAAAGCAGGGAAAAGAGTATATCAGTACTGTAAAGAGTTTCCGTATTTTAATTTTTATCTTAATCAGGCGGATCCATCCCCTGTGGCTGATGAATATTTTCTGCCAAAAATACAATTGCTTCAGGAACAAAAAGAAATTGCCGGCTATTTGTGCAATTGTGCACAGATTGAAACCTTACGGGCAACTTATCTTGTTTATTATACGGATCGTATCCAAATACATGATGCAACTGCTGCCATCATCAGGCACAATGGTATAGCGGGCTTCATTCTGCAGCAGGATGAAATCCCTGTAGCGAAAGATACTTATTTTCATTTGCGGTATACGGTACTGGATTTCGACTTTGAAACACCCGTTCCTGATCACCTGTTTCAGGTGCCCAAGGATTTTTTATTTTTTGCAGATATGGAACAGGTGCGTAAAGAAAACAGGAGGATAATGAATGAAATGGCGAAAAAGTACTGGCAGCAAAACCCGCTTACAGAACTTCAAAAAAGCAAATTCAACGGAAAATGGAAACTGGATCATTATTCAGATACCATTGAAATAGAAGTCAGTTACAAAGGGTCGGCATTCATATGGGAAAACAAGTATCAATTCACTACAAAAAACAGCTCAGCGGGAGGCGGCGCAACTATTGAACAGGCTTCTTTGTGGGAGGAATTTTTGTTGGTGGAAGATCCGCCAAATTACCGGCTTTATATTTATGATACAGTTAAAGATAAAATGAAGCAATACTTAAGCGCTATTTTTATATTTAGCAGGCAATAACAGCCTCATTTGTTTACAAAATTCAGCTTTATTTTGCCTTCAGTTCATCACCTTAAGGCTGAGGCCTGTAATGCCTTTTAGACATTAAAACCCGTTCAATAGGCAATGTCATGGTAAGCCTGTTATAGTAAGCCTCAAATAAACAGGATTAAGTTCTTTAAAATGACAAACTTTTTTACCGTCACCCTGAGCGTAACGCAGCGAAGCCGAAGGGGCTCTGACTTTTGTAGAGATTCCTGCGTTCATTCCGCTGGGCTTCATTCGGTCGGAATGACGTTCCTTACATAGGCTTATTTCCAACAACTTACAGCACTTGTCATTAACAGCCCGCCCGTGCCGGTCAGACGGGCTTGCCGAACTACGAATCATGATTCATTTGAAAAACATCCTCCGGCAGAATGGTAATACTTTTTTAAAGTCTAATTGGTATAATACTCACTTTAGCTGCTCTTTAATTTCCTGCAGCTTCAGCAAGGCCTCAACAGGTGTCAGCCGGTTGATATCAATATCTGTTACTAATTTGCGTATGGCATCAAAAGTGGCGCTATGCGCATCAAAGATGGATAATTGAAATTGAGGGGCCGTTATGTCCCTGACCTTTTCCTTGGCAGGCCGGTCCTGTTCTTTTCCATCCACCTGCTTATGTTCTAATTGGGACAAAATTTCATTAGCCCGGTTAATTAAGGAGGACGGCATTCCTGCCATTTTTGCCACATGAATACCAAAACTATGTGTGCTGCCCCCGCGGGCCAGTTTACGGAGGAAGATGATCTTATTGCCGATCTCCCTGTTCGTAACATGATAGTTTTTTATTCCCTCCATTTTTTCTTCCAGCTCGTTTAATTCATGGTAGTGCGTGGCAAACAGCGTCTTGGGTTTGTGCGGAGACTCATGCAGGTATTCAGCGATGCTCCATGCTATTGAGATGCCATCATAGGTAGAAGTACCCCGACCGATTTCATCCAGCAGCACAAGGCTTTTATCAGTAATGTTATTAATGATAGAAGCTGTTTCATTCATTTCTACCATAAAAGTGCTCTCTCCGCCACTTAAATTATCAGAGGCCCCAACCCGGGTAAAGATCTTATCTGTTAAGGGAATTCTGGCATCCGTAGCAGGCACAAAACTTCCCATATGCGCCATTAAAGTAATCAGCGCGGTTTGGCGCAGCAATGCCGATTTACCGCTCATATTAGGTCCGGTGAGGATAATGATCTGCTGATCGGTTTTATTAAGCTCCAGGTCATTATGAATATAGCTTTCACCGGCAGGCAGGTTCCGTTCAATAACCGGATGTCTTCCTTCCTTTACTGTCCATACCGCACCTTCATAGATGACTGGTTTTTTATACTGGTAATGTATGGCGTTGTGGGCAAAGCAGCACAGGCAGTCCAGGACAGCAACCAGGTTACCGTTTGTTTGAACGGGAGCCAGGTAATCAGCTAATTCATTCAGCAGGTGATCATATAATTGCTGTTCCAGTGCCAGGATTTTTTCTTCAGCACCGGTAATTTTTTCCTCATATTCTTTTAATTCGGGTGTAATATACCGTTCTGCATTGGCCAGTGTTTGTTTCCGGATCCACGAACCGGGCACCTTATTTTTATGTACGTTAGTTACTTCAAGATAATAGCCGAATACATTATTAAACCCGATTTTCAGGGAGCTGATCCCTGTAAGCTCTGCTTCTTTTGCCTGTAGTTGGGTTAAATAGGCCTTGCCGTTTTTAGAGATCATCCTTAGCTCATCAAGTTCCGGAAGCACATTGCTTTGGATCATGCCTCCTTTTGCGGCAATTGCCGGCGGGTTCTCAATGATCTCTGCAAAAATTTTTTCGGCTATAAGCGGGCAGGGATTCAGCGCATCTCCGATACGCTGCAGATATGCATTGGTTTGCGGCAGGCAGAACTGTTTGATAACAGCAACCTGCTGCAGACCTCTGGCCAGCTGCAGTACCTCTCGCGGGTTGATTTTTTTCACAGGTATTTTGGCGACCAGCCGCTCAATATCCCCGCAATGCTTGATGGCCTGAATCAGCGACTGTCTTAGGTCGGTATCCCTGATCAGCTGCTCTACCACATCCAGCCGTTCACTGATCTTATGCACATCGATCAGCGGAAAAATGATCCAGCGTTTCAACAGGCGGGCTCCCATTGGTGATGCTGTATGATCCAGCACTTTCAACAGGGTATGTTGCTGGTCATTTTGGCCCCCTATAAGCTCCAGGTTGCGGATGGTAAATTTATCCATCCATAGAAAGTCGTTCTTGTGAAGGCCGCCGATTGCAGTAATATGCTGTAAATTAGGATGTTCGGTATCTTTTAAGTAATGAATAAGCGCACCGGCTGCGGTAATGCCTAGCTGAATTTCGTCAATTCCAAACCCTTTTAAGGAATGGGTCTGGAAATGTTTCAGTAAAATATCCTGTGCATAGGCCGCATCAAAAATCCACTCATCTAACGTATAAATATAGGTGTTGCCTCCAAAATATTCTTTGTATTTCTTTTGCTGATGCCGCTGGAAAATGTCTTCAGACGGGCGGAAACTTTGCAACAGCTTATCTGTATACTCCCTGTCGCCTTCGGCAATAAAAAATTCGCCTGTTGAGAGGTCTAAAAAAGCAAGTCCGAACAGATCATCGTCTGCAAAATGAATGGCTGCAAGGAAATTATTGCTGTTATGCTCCAGCAGCTTGTCATTAACAGCCGTTCCGGGCGTCAGCATTTCGGTTACCCCCCGCTTCACAATGCCCTTGGCCTGCCTGGGGTCTTCC
>DASVMC010000879.1:0-3162 GCA_036384555.1 Niabella sp.
CCGGAAATAAGATGCCCTTGTCCGGGAGAAATTTAAGATCCCTGAATAACACCGATCCGGAGCTATTCAAAAATTGACTACTTTGGGCTTTTTACAATACTATGGAAATAAATAAACCGGCTGTAAAATTAGCCGATGACCAGGTCACTTATCAGCAAATAACAGGAACAGATCATTATAACAAAACACTAAAATGCACTTATTTTCTGGTCGTGCTTTTCAGGGAAGGCAGCGGCATACATTATATCGATGACGCAGCATTCCCGATTGGCAAAAACCAGCTGCACTTTCTATTCCCGGGGCAACATCATCACTGGGTTACAGGACCCGAAACAGTTGCACACAAAATTGTGGTGGGCAAGAAACTATTTGAATCTTTTTCGAGTCTGGATGAATTCCATTTTATACGATATAATCTGAAACCGGTCTTCAGGCTTTCGGATCCCGTTTTCCGTTCCGTTAACAGCGAAATGGAAAACATCGGACACGATCTTGAAATTGCAGGGGCAGACGCATCCTGGAAAAAAATAATACAGCTCCGGATGGATCTTATTGCGACCATGATGAAACGGGAAGCTGAGAATTATATCAGGAACACGCTGCTGGTAAAATCAAATCCAACCGTTAAAAAATTCTGGGAGCTGATCAACCGACATTATAAGAAGCAAAAAAGGCCCAATTGGTATGCCGATCAGCTTGCTGTAACGCCTTATTACCTGAATAAACTATGCAGGCTGCACCTGAATATAACCGCCACCGACATGATCCACCAGAAGATCATGCAGGAGGCAAAGCAACAACTGAGATTTTCAGACAAGAGTGTAAAAGAGATCACTTTTGACCTGGGATTTGACGAGCTCTCCAACTTTTCTTCCTTCTTTAAGAAAAAAAGCGGGTTCAGGCCAACTGAATACAGAGAAGTATAAGCTGATGATTGCAGACCGGATCCTGCTTTAAAGTGTTTTTTCAATAGCTTTATACGCTATTTTTGTTCATTAATGACGATTCTATCTAAAGCCTTTCCTGTTGGTCTGTTTATAAACCGGTGGAAAGGTGCCATGAACAGGGAAACAATCTGTACCGCTCCTGTATCCGAACCTGACTTGCTGCCAGCATTTTTAACAGCAGCAGGACGGCCACTTGATCAATCCTCAATGGAAGCTCTTATAAAGGCGATTATGGATAAAGTACCGGCTTCGCATACGGACAGGCCTCTCTATTGGTATACTGGTATTAAAAGAGCGTCACTGACTCCGGGTCATAAAAAACCCGTTTCTCAGCCGGCATTATACACCCTGAAAAAAAACATTCCTGAATATGGGAATATTGCGGGTAAAGATCCTGCAGCCAGGATCAATCAGCATCATCAAGTAATCTCAAAATACACGATCAAATGAAGAAAACATTTTTTGTTGTTGCACTGCTCCTGTTTGCAATCAGTCTGTTTTCCCAGGTACCTCGGCGGCCAAATGTGCTGATTCTGTATGCAGATGATTTAGGGTATGGGGATATTAGCTGCAACGGGGCTAAAGCAATTGCAACACCCAATATTGACCAGCTGGCACGTGACGGCATTAATTTTTCCAATGCACATACTACAGCATCCACCTGCACACCATCGCGCTATTCGCTGCTTTCAGGAAGATATGCCTGGCGCAAAGAAGGAACGAATATTTTGCCGGGAGATGCCAACCTGATCATTGCCACCAACAGCACTACCCTTCCCAAAGTATTTCAGCAAGCCGGGTATGAAACGGGTGTTGTGGGGAAATGGCACCTGGGCCTGGGGAGCCAATCTCCCGTTGACTGGAATCAAAAGGTAACACCGGGGCCGTCAGAAATAGGTTTTGACTATTCCTTTATTTTTCCTGCAACTGCCGATCGGGTACCAACCCTGTTTATGGAAAACCAGTTTGCAGTGGGTCTGGAAGCTGACGATCCGATTGCCGTCAACTATCAGAAACCCTTTCCGGGAGAGCTGACCGGTAAGGAACATCCGGAGCTGTTAAAAATGCATAATGATCCGCACCAGGGACACGATGGGCATATTGTTAACGGCGTTGGGCGCATCGGGTTTATGAAAGGCGGAAAACGCAGCGAATGGACCGATGAAGAATTAGGTTATGTTTTCAATAGCAAGGCGCTGGATTTTATTGATAACAGCGCCAGAAAACAAAAACCCTTTTTCCTCTATTATGCCATTCACAATATTCATGTACCCCGTATGCCGGGCACTGAGTTTAAGGGCAAAAGCAAACTGGGCTACCGGGGTGATGCCATCCTGGAAATGGACCACACGGTGGGCGTTATTCTAAAAGGGCTGCAGGAACGGGGCTTATTAAAAAATACCATTATTATTTTCAGCAGCGATAACGGCCCCGTATTAAATGACGGCTATCTGGATCAATCAGAAGCAACTGCGCATGCACTTAATTATCAGCCGGGAGGTATTTACCGGGGCGGGAAGTACAGCGCCTTTGAAGCCGGTACAAGAGTACCTTTAATAATAAAATGGCCGCAACGGATCGCTCCCGGTAAAAAGTCCGGTGCCCTGCTAAGCCAGGTAGATCTTATGGCTTCTTTTGCTGCATTGCTGAAAGTGCCCCTGCCCGGAAATGAGCGTACAGATAGCAAAAACGCGCTTGCGGTCCTGCTGGGCAATAGTTCAAAAGACAGGGATTACCTTATAGAGCAGCCAGCCAATCATGCCCTGGCGATCATAAAAGACGGCTGGAAATACATGAGCCCCTCCAACGGAAGCCCTTTTATGGATGGGGTGAATATTGAAACGGGCTATAGTAAAGAAGCGCAGCTTTATGATCTGAAAACAGATCCGGGCGAACAAAACAACGTTGCGGATAAATACCCACAGCGGGTACAACAGCTAAAAGCCTTGCTGGATCAGGTAAAGGGTAAATAACAACAATAACTACCCGATCCCGATCATTGCAGGTGCTACAAAATACAGACCCAATAAAGGAAACGCTGAAGATGCTGTTACATAAAAGCAATCTTCTATCAGAACATAGGATGGCTGTTGGCGGCATGCTCAGGGACATCCTGGTGTACATCCCAATGTTCAACAATCTTTCCATTTTTTAATCTGAAAATATCGATTGTTGATTTAAAACCTCCATCGGGCCGGGTGTTTTTGATGTGCAG
>DASVMC010000880.1:0-4151 GCA_036384555.1 Niabella sp.
AATTTAAAAGACTATGGAACTTTCTCACATTGCTGGTCGCTTTGTGTTGAGGAGCATTTTTATTTAATACTGCCACTAATACTTATACTTTTACAGACAAATCGCCGGATGAAAAAAGGATACTGGTTGCTGATCCTGTTATTTGTATCCGGTTTTGTCATCAGGGCATATAGCTATCAGCATTTTTATGTACCTTTTGCAAATGATCCAAACAGTGGTATCTACTGGTATAAATACATTTACTATCCTACCTATAACCGGCTCGACGGGCTTTTGACAGGCGTAGCTATTGCAGCCATTTATCAGTTTTTACCTGAGTGGTGGAAAAGAATTTCCCGGTACGGGAACCTGTTTATTATTGCGGGCTTATCCGTTTTAACGGCAGCTTATTTTTTATGTGAAGATACAATGGCTTTTTCTGCGTCTGTTTTTGGATTTCCTGTAATTGCGGCAGGATATGGGTTGCTGGTAGCGGGAGCAGTCAGTCCCTCCTGCTTTTTATATAAATGGAAGTCAAAGGCCACAACAACGATTGCAACACTTTCATATGCATTATACCTCACGCATAAGGGAATCATCCATATTACTCACCAATTGCTACAGCAGTTTCACATCAATAGTAATCTGTTGTTATTGATTTGTATGACAACCTGTTTGGGCTTTGCTTATTTAGTGAATAGCATTATTGAAAAGCCTTTTATGAAGTTAAGAGATAGGGTTATTTAAATCTGGTTGGATCAGAATTAATACCGGTGGTCAAAATGGTTCTCCCAGTGATTTTTCCGGCCGAAAAGGAAAGGGACAAACCGGAATCCAAAATAAGTAATTCAGGTTTATCCCATCCTTATAAAACTCTTTTTTGTAGTGTCGCCCCGCTCATCAAACTAAAGTTGTATGCCATCTTCTAAACCGTTCCTGAGATTTTTTTTGGAAGAAAATGTCCTAATTGACGAATGTTGTAAAAGGTCCGTTTTTTTTATTTTAAAAAAAACTATCGCACTATCTCTGCCTCTTTGATCAATCTTAACTGCTGTATAGTTGGTGTGCTTTAGATATACAACCGACCTCCCCTGATATTGGGCACAACTAGTATCAGGATCGAGTTGATAGCAAATCAGCCTTATTTTGATGAACACAAGCGATTGATAGAAGCGCTATGCATAGAGCTCTTTTTTTACATTTTACTTTTACACTATAAGCCATCAGTATTTTCTTTTCCATAACTATTAAATCCATTCTATTAGGTGAAAAAAATCGTTTAGGTCTTTTTGCATTCTTTCCAGATCAAAGTTTCTTATTTTTTTTGAATCTTTAATGGTGATTACCGAATTGATTATATCGTTGGCTAATACAGGCTTAACGTTATCGGATGTATAATATTGCTGAAAATCCAGCTTCAGATCGTATGCATAGGTTTTTGCATATTTCATCAATTCAACACCTTTATGGATATAATTCTTGGTTACTGACGTGTACCGGGGTTTTCGCGTTGGGAAAAAAGCTTCAAATTTTGGGCTAATACAAGTCAAACCAATATAAAGAATCGCTAAGTCCTCGCTATAACTGCGGTTCTTAAAAAAAGTACCGATCTCTTCTCTAATGTCAATAATTATATCTAACTTATGTAACACTTCCATCGATGCCTCCGTTGTAAAATAAATTTCCATATTTTTTATCTAAATATTTGTTCCCTGGCAGTAAAATAACTCGTTGAAAAAAGTAGCGGCTACGAACGGGCCCGTTCACTTGAATTATTTGGATATGCAAGAAAACGAAAACGCCTTTAAAATCTTATTAAAGGCGTCTGCAACACTTTAGCATGCTTAAAAGTCGGGATGACTGGATTCGAACCAGCGGCCTCTTCGTCCCGAACGAAGCGCGCTACCGGGCTGCGCTACATCCCGAATTAGGAGAAGGGGCGCAATATAAAAAAGATTTTTCATTCCACGATAACTTTTATACCGGTTAATGACATACGGTGAACAGGTCCTTGCGGCAGCCTGTTAAACAGTAAAAGCAGGAGCAATAATCAACTGTTTCCCGTTACGGCTGGCGGCAAACGGATCTTCCCGGCTCTATTTATTTTTTGCCTCTTCTTCAGGGCCTGGTAAAACGGGCCCTTTTAAGTGAACCACATTTTTCTGCTGCCGCTTGCGCATAAACAGGTTCAGGAGCTCCACAATAAAAGAAAAGGCCATTGCAAAATAGATGTAGTTCTTTAAATGCAGCTCATGGGCCATAGTTGCATTCCAGCCTTCAATGATCAGGCTAACCCCGATCATAACCAGGAAAGAAAGTGCCAGCATTTTTATTGTGGGATGCTGCATAATAAAATCGGATATCCTGGCACTGAACAGGAACATGATAAACATAGCTACTATTACGGCAGCGATCATGATTTCCAGATGCTTAGCCGTGCCCCCCGCAGTAATAACGCTGTCAAACGAGAATACGGCATCAATAACAAGGATCTGTCCAATAGCCTGTCCAAAGCTTAATTGTTTCTGGTTTTGTACAGCAGCAGGGTCTTCCCCCTCCAGCTTATGATGAATTTCCTTTACGGATTTATAAATAAGGAAAAGACCACCTGCCAGCATTACAATGCTGGCAAGGTCAAATCCTTTACCAAACCAGGACTCGGGAATAATATATTTGCCCTTCTGACCGAGCAGCCAGCTTAAAGCCATTAGTAGTAAGCAACGGGTAACAATACCCGTGAACATCCAGGTACGTCTTGCCTTTTTTTGCAGGTTTTTGGGAAGGCGGTTTAAAATGATACTAACGAATATCACATTGTCAATACCAAGCACAATTTCAAGGATCGCAAGGATCAGAAAACTGATCAGTGACTCCATGGAAAAAATTTCGGAGGACGAAATAAACAATGGGAGCATATTTTTTTGGTTTATAAGTCTTTGCAGATATTCTTAACAATGGTTGGACCTTCATAAATGAAGCCGGTCCATATTTGAACAAGAGAGGCGCCGGCATCCAGCTTTTCCTGCGCGTCCCGACCCGTAAAAATGCCACCTGATCCGATAATAGGAAGCCGGTGATTGGTTTGCGTTGAAATATATTGGATCAGTGACGTGCTTTTGGATTGTACCGGTTTACCACTGAGGCCACCGGCACCAATGGCCGCTATTGTTGCAACCGGTGTTTGCAGCTGGCTCCGGTCAATCGTTGTATTGGAAACGACGAGGCCGTCCAGTTTAATCTCAAGTGCCAGGGAAATCACATCATCCACCTGGGATTGCGAAAGATCCGGTGCTATTTTTAAAAGAATGGGTTTGGCAAAGGCCTTCCCGTTATTGATCATTTCCAGGTTCAGCAATATCTTCCGGAGCGCATCCTTATCCTGCAATTCACGAAGCCCCGGCGTATTGGGACTGCTGACGTTTACTACGAAATAATCGACAAAATGATGCAGTTTGTTAAAGCAGGTGGCATAATCCTGCCACGCATTTTCATTCGGAGTGATCTTGTTTTTACCAATATTGCCCCCGATGATCAGCGGATATGGATCTTCTTTACGGCCGGCTGTTTTTTCGCGCCATGCTTCCAGGCGTCTTGTGATCTGGTCGGCCCCGTCATTGTTGAATCCCATCCGGTTGATCAACGCTTTGTCTGCAGGAAGCCGGAACAGGCGCGGCTTTTCATTGCCTTCCTGAGCTAAGGGAGTAACCGTTCCGATTTCGACAAATCCGAATCCCAGCGCCTCCAGCTCATTTAAAAAGACCGCATTTTTATCAAAACCAGCGCCAAGACCGACCGGATTTTTAAACTTCAGATTTAAAAAATGGGTTTCTTTTAACGGCGGTTTCGTCAGGGCGCGGATGAGTTGATTACCGGCCATATTTTTTGTAAACAGCTGCAAATTGCGCATCGCCATATAATGGGCGCGCTCAGGATCAAAATTGAAATAAAGTTTGCGGATCAGCTGGTACATAATTAACGCAAATATACTCCATGAAAACAAAGGGGCAAAGAGAAGGGTGGTTTTGAGCGGGCCTTCCAAAAATCAGGAAACAGGCAGCTGCTGATCCATAGCCTGTGGAGAACAGAGGTAGCAAGAAGGAGGCATTGTTCATAGCGCACGGTGTATCCTGAGAGCTGCGTGCCGGTTCTGAAAACTGACCACTGAAAACTGA
>DASVMC010000881.1:0-6004 GCA_036384555.1 Niabella sp.
ATGAACATGATCTTAAAGTGACGGGTGTTCTAAAGGATTTGCCCGGCAACTCTTCGTTTAGTTTTAATTACCTTGTTCCATTCTCTTATCTCGAACAAACCAATGATGGAGTACGGCAAAATCGTGCAGGCAATTTTGGAGATAATTCCTATAATATTTTTGTAAAACTCAGACCCGGTGCCGATTATGCAAAGGTATATCCTAAGATAAGAGATATTGAACATACAGAAACAGACAATCAGAATGCAATGCTTTCGTATGTGACGCTTCAGCCCATGAAAAGGTGGCATCTGTATTCCCAATATGTAAACGGGAAAGATATGGAGGGGTTTCTTAAATATGTGCGTATGTTTACGATCATTGGCTTGCTTGTTTTATTGATTGCCTGTGTTAATTTTATAAATCTTACAACAGCACGATCAGAGAAAAGAGCAAGAGAGGTCGGTGTCAGAAAAGCGATCGGTTCACAGAAAAAAGACCTGGTAGTACAATTTTTACTCGAAGCATTCCTGCTTACAGTAATTGCATTTCTTTTAGCTATACTCATCGCACAGTTATCATTACCCGCTTTTAACGCATTAACAGGAAATAAAGTTTTGATCCCGTTTAGTAACATTTGGTTCTGGATGTTAATGACCGGTTGTCTTTTAGTGACTACTTTGCTTGCCGGCAGCAAGCCGGCATTTTATCTTTCTTCGTTTAACCCGGTAAAAGTTTTAAAAGGAACCCTGCAGGTGGGTAAATCCTCACTTTCGAGAAAGCTATTGGTAGTGCTGCAATTTAGTTGCTCCATTGCATTGATCGTCAGTACAATTATCATTTATCAGCAGATACAATATGCAAAGGACAGACCAAGTGGTTACGATTTGAACCGCCTGTTATCAACAGATGTAAATATTGATATCTCAAGAAATTATACTGCTATAAAGAACGAACTGCTGCAAAAGGGAATTGCTGATGCTGTAACAACGGCGACAAGCCCGGCAACAGGTGTCTGGTGGCACAGAGACGTTGATAACTGGCCTGGGAAAAATGCTAATGAGACCATTGAAATGGGAACAATATATACGACACAGGATTATTTTAAAACAGTAGGTATGACGTTAAGCGCCGGAAGGGATTTTGTCAATGATAATGATACGGGTAGTATCATTTTTAATAAGGCTGCTATAAATAAGATGCGCATTAAAGAACCGCTTAACCAGACGATAACATGGGGAGGAGCTCAAATGAAAATTGTTGGTATAGCAAATGATGCTTTAATGACATCGCCGTTTGCGGCGGCGGAACCAACTGCCTTTTTGTGTTATCCCAAACCGCAAAATATCATGATGTACCGGCTTTCTCCAAAAATAAAAACACAGGAAGCGATTACAAAGCTGATCTCGGTGTTCAGTAAATATAATCTTGCATTTCCTTACACATACACATTTGCAGATGAAGATTATGCTGTGAAATTCAAATTAGAGACTTTGATTGGAAAGCTGGCTGGTATATTTGCGGCGTTTGCCATTTTTATTTCCTGTTTAGGCTTGTTTGGGCTGGCATCCTATGTTTCAGAACAACGCACCAAAGAAATTGGGGTTCGTAAAGTGTTGGGTGCATCTGTTCAGCAAATCTGGCTTTTATTATCGAAAGATTTTATGGTATTGGTATTGATTAGCTGCCTGATTGCCGCTCCGGTTGCATTTTATTTTTTGCATACCTGGTTAATGAATTATGATTATCGCATTAGTATTGGAGTTGGTGTATTTGCACTGGGAGGATTAATAGCGTTGCTGATCACTATGCTCACTATCAGCTTCCAGGCTGTTAAGGCTGCAACAACGAACCCTGTAAAAGCATTGCGGAGTGAGTGAGAACGGAGGAAGTGATAAATAGTAAATAGGGAATAATAAATATAAAAGGGGAAGGGCCGGAAAGTGAATAATAAGTAATCAGTGATAAATGGGAGCTGATAACTGAAATCTCAAATCTGAAATTATGTTCAAAAATTATTTTAAGACCGCCTGGCGCAATATGCGGCGTACACCGGGTATTGCGCTGATCAACATTATAGGATTGGGGTTGGGAATGGCTGTTGCGGTTGTTATTACGGTATGGTTAAAAGCGGAGCTGTCTTACAACAGGAGTATTCCCGGCTATAAGAATATATCCCAGGTAATGGTGACGGGCACGTTTAGTGGTGAGGTAAGTACGGACCCAACCTGTTCAGTTCCCATGGCGGCAGCGTTGCGGACGAAATATGGATCCGATTTTAAACGTGTTGTACTGACCACCCAGTCTGAAAGCCACATATTAGCCTACAACGATAAGAAAATGATTGCTTCCGGCAGCTTCGCTGAGAATGGATATGCTGATCTGTTTTCATTACAGGCGATCCGGGGTTCTTTACAATCTCTGAATGATCCATCTTCCGTTTTTATCAGTGAATCGCTGGCAAGGTCGCTGTTGGGAAGTATAGATGTTATTGGCAGGTCTGTTAAGATTGATAACCGGGATTATCTGAAAATTGCTGCCGTATACAAAGACGTGCCTGCTAATTTCAGCTATGCAAAGGACCTGGATTATATCGCACCCTGGAATTATTATGCATCTCTGAATCCGGGTGTTGAAGAGCGGTGGAATGAATGCCGGTTCCTGATTTTTGTGCAGTTGCCGCAACAGGCTGATAATGACAAGCTATCCGGTAAGATCTCGGGTTTGCTAAAACCGCATCTTACCGATATTGATCCCGTTGTACTGTTACATCCGATGTCTAAATGGCACCTGTACGAAACCTTTAAGAACGGGAAAAACACCGGTGGCCGGATCCAGTATGTATGGATGTTCGCGTTAATCGGCTTTTTTGTATTGTTACTGGCCTGCATTAATTTTATGAACCTGAGCACGGCAAGAAGTGAACGCCGGGCAAAAGAAATAGGTGTATTAAAAGTGATTGGTTCGGGCAAGGCAGATCTGGTAGCCCGCTTTCTGACGGAGTCTGTGCTTACTGCATTGATGGCCTTTTTACTGGCACTATTGCTGGTGGTGATAAGTTTGCCCTTATTTAGCAGGCTTACGGGAAGTAGCCTGTTATTGCCCTATAAAAATGTGCTGTTCTGGCTGATTTGCCTGTTGTTTTTATTGCTGACCGGTTTCTGTGCGGGTATATATCCCTCTTTCTATCTTTCTTCCTTTAAGCCGGCCAGCGTTTTAAAAGGCAATTTTAAAGTGGGCAAAGGGTCAGGGATCCTGAGAAAAATACTGGTTGTTACTCAATTCTCCGCCTCTATATTTCTTATTATAGCTACCCTTATTGTGCTGCAGCAATTAAATCATACCAGGAACCGGCCCCTGGGATATAGCGGGGAAAAACTGATCAATATACCTGCAGATCATTTTGATGCAGAACGGCGGTATAATGCATTAAAAGCGGAGTTGTTGCAATCAGGTGCTGTAACAACGGTTGCGTTATCGTCCAGCCCGGTTAATAAATTGTCCATGTCAAATGGAGGGTATATGTGGGAAGGGATACCGTCCAGGGAAGGAGCTATATTTGGCTCCGTCGCTGTGAATGAAGACTTTGCTCCAACGGTACAATGGAAGTTTAAGGAAGGGCGTAATTTCAGCAAAGAATTGCTGACCGATTCGTCCGGCCTGATCATTAATGAAATGGCAGCCCGGTATATGGGAATGCCGGATGCTGTAGGCAAAATAATTACCTTCCGGAACCGGAAATACCAGATAATCGGGGTGATTGAAGACGCGGTGATGGGGTCACCCTTTGCATCTTCGGTGCCCACCGCCTTTTTTTTGGGTAACTGGTTCCCTATGAACTGCATTACGGTACGGCTCTCTGCCGGATTACCGGTAACGGCAGCGCTGGGCAGGATTAAAAAAGTGATGGAAAAATTTGATAAGGAAGTTCCGTTTGAATATTCTTTTGTGGATGAGCGGTATGACCGCTATTTCCGGTCAGTTGAAACTATCGGGATTATAGCAGGCATATTTACCGCTCTGGCAATTGTTATTTCCTGCCTGGGGCTATACGCATTAGCAGCTTTTGTAGCCGAACAACGCACAAAAGAAGTGGGCATCCGCAAGGTACTTGGAGCTTCTGTAATAGGATTATGGAGAATGCTGTCCTTTGAATTTATTGTTTTGACAGCAATTGCTTTTTTAATTGCAGTACCTGTGGTATATTGGAGCATGGACCAATGGCTGGAAAATTATGCGTACCGTATTGCAATTTCCTGGAAAGTATTTGCAGCGGCTGGTGGCCTTATAGTTGTAGTTACGCTTTTGACAGTAAGCTATCAGGCTATTAAGGCAGCTGTGACCGATCCTGTAAAAAGCCTGCGGTCAGAGTGAGGGAAAATGATAATAAGAAATAATAAATATAAAAGGGGAAGCGGGAATAGTAAATGAAGATTAGGTGCTGAGAACTGAGCGGGACTGAAAACTGAAATCTCAAATCTATGTTCAAAAATTATTTCAAAACCGCGTGGCGGTATTTTATTAAAAGTCGTTTTTATTCAGCCCTGAATGTTTTGGGTCTGGCAACAGGTATTACTTTTACATTATTGATCGGTTCTTATATCTGGACGCAGTTACAGGTCAATGGCGATCTCAGGAATCCGGACCGGCAGTATATTATTCAAAGTAAATGGAAAAATGCGCATGAGGGATATGACTTTACAACACTGGGGCCTCTGGCAAAAGCATTAAAAGAGCATTATCCAACTCTGGTAGCCAATTATTACCGGTATGATGGGGTTTCAACCAATGTTTCCAGCGGTAAGGAGCACTTTCGGGAAGAACTGCAAATTGGCGACAGCACATTATTGGGAATGTTTGGATTTCATTTACTGTATGGAGATGCCGCTACTGCGCTAAACCAGCCTTTTTCGGTTGTGATTTCAAAAGCTAAAGCCATCAAGTATTTTGGTAGCACAGATGTGGTGGGTAAAACGATGACCATCGAAAACTTTTCAGGTGGCAGGCACGGATTCCGGGTAACCGGGATCATAGAAAAGGTGACCAAAAGTTCAGTTACCCAGCTTACAGACGCTGCGCCTGATGCTATTTTCGTATCAGTTGCAAACCTTGATTTTTTCGGCCGGAATATGGAATGGCGCAATCGTCATATTGCAGCTTTTATTGAGCTGCAGCAGGGAGTTGATCCCGGGCAGCTGATCAGCCCAATGAAAGAGCTGATCAAACAAAATGCAGCACCGGAAGTGGCTGCAGACCTGATCCCTGAACTTACATCGCTGAAACTTTTTTACCTGAATGCTAATAACGGGCTGGTCCGGAAAATGCTCTATGCTTTATCGGCTATTGCTGTTTTTATCCTGGCAATGGCGATAATTAACTTTATGAATATGTCCGTCAGCCGCTCAAGAGAGCGGATGCGTGAAATTGGTGTTCGTAAAGTTTTGGGAGGGCTGAAAAAACAATTGCTGTTTCAGTTTTTAACGGAGTCAGTTATAGTGGTATTTATTGCAACGATATTGGCCCTTTTGCTTTTCTCAATGGGAAGCACATTTTTCAGCGGCCTGTTAAATAGTACTATTCCTTCATTTAGTCAGTTCCCTGCCTGTTTTATAGGCATCCTTATTGTATTTATTTTATTTGTGGGAGTGCTTGCCGGACTTTACCCTGCGCTGATTTTGTCTTCTTTTAAATCTGTAGACTCGCTTAAGGGCAAATCAGCACCTTTAAAAGGCAGCTTGTTTTTCCGTAAATCCTTAATCGTTTTTCAAATCGTTACTGCGTTGGTGGCTTTTACTGGTGCGATCATTATTTCAAAACAGATCGATTTTTTCCTGAATGATAATTTGGGGTATGATAAGAACGATATTCTGTCTGCGCAGCTTCCCAGGAACTGGACAAAAGAAGGGGTTGATAAAATGGAAACCATCCGTAATGAATTCTCCAGAATGCGGGAAGTAAAAGAGGTAAGTCTTTCATTTGATATTCCTGATGGGAATAATAGCAATGAGATTCCCCTGTTTCGTTT
>DASVMC010000882.1:0-2603 GCA_036384555.1 Niabella sp.
CTGATGTTATGGAACGGGACATAGGTACCTTTGGATGACTGGCAACCGTTACATTCATGATGCCGCCATGCAGTGGCTGAGGGAACGTCCACTCTATCCAGGGAAAGCCATCACCGTATACCGGATCAAAGGGCCACTGCGGTTTCTTAAAATAAAAGCATTCCTTTATAGCATTGCTGTATGCAACAGGATGATATGAAGTATCGCCTCTTGATACAGCTTCCGCCCTGTCATCTGCTGTATCTGTATAGGCTATAATCATCGGTTTCCCATTTACCCGGTACCAGGATTGAGGATACAGGCCGGGTTGATACAGGTCCTTAAAAAGCTGCCGTACCGTTTCAAATGACTTAGAATGCGTGTAGAAAACAGCGCGGGGCGGCGACCAGCCTTCTGCTATCAGCTCTCCGATCGTCCGTAGCACTTTTTCATAAACGGACCGATAAGTGACCCTGTTGGTTAAATCAAAGACAATAAAATCGATGCCGGCATTCATCAGCATTTTCAGTTGCCTGCGGATGACCCATTCGTCTTCTGAATTATAATATCCCCATAATGGTTCTCCCCAAAAATGGGCCTGCCCGTTAGGACTGATTGAATCGTTCTGATGTTTAAAGTCATACAATAATTTTAATCCATCAGGTAAAGCGCTGATCTTTGTGGCATCATAGATACCACTGGCATAAGGCTGCCCGATCCATGGCCAGTAAAAAATACCAACCTGCTTTTTTTGCTGGTATCCCCCGATCGGCTGGAAGCTTCTTCCAAACTGATCAATACCTACTATATGGTTCTGTGAAAAACCGGCCGCGCCTGCCGGCTCCTGTGTAAATGAACGCAACGGCCCTAACAGCAGGAGGAAAAAGAAACACCGTATCATGATCTTACCATTTTGATTGAAACCGGTAATCACCGGAGCCCACTTCATATACTGCCCAACTGCCTTCTGTGCGTAAATACCTGCATTCTTTTACCTGATCAACCGGACGGTTACTTTCAGTAACGGATTTCCGGTTGGTAGTAGGCACAAACACTGTTGCTACCGTATTGGCAGGGATGGTTACCGTATATTCAATACTTCCTTTTTGCTTTTTCCAGGCAGAGCGGATCAGTCCTTTTACAGACTTATACGTTCCTGAAGCATTGTTCAGGTCATTAAATATATATGGACGTAAAATGAACCGGTCAAAACCCGGATGATTGATATCCGGAATAATACCTGCCACGTATTTATAAAGCCAGGACCCTACCGAACCCATCATAGGGTGATTATGGGAATTCATAGAACCTCCCGTTAAATATTCCCAGCGCTCCCACAACGTGGTTGCCCCGTTTTCCAGCATGTACCCCCAGCTGGGATAGGTTGTCTGTGTGGCAATCTTATAAGCGATCTCAGCTGCACCATGCTCCGTTAATGTCTCCAGCAGGTATTTGGTACACAGGTTTCCCGTTGTCAGATGGTACCCATGATCTTTGACATCTTTTATCAGATTGTCTACAACGCGTTTCAGCCTGTGCCCGCCGGGTGCGCCAATATAAATCGCGAATGCATTACAGGCCTGGTTATTGGATCCATATCCGCCCTTCTGTTCATCCCAGAACCGGTTATTAAATGCACTGAGTGTTGTTGTTGCCAGTGTCTCATATTGTTGTTTATCATCGGCATTACCCAGCACATCCGCAAACTGGCAAAGGATCCGGGCACAGTAGTATAAATAGCCGGTTGATATCAGCTCTCCCGGCGTGTTTTGAGAAAGTGCTCCGTAAGCAACCGCATCTTTGCTCTCAGAAGCCGGCGGCGACCAGTCTCCGTAATAACTGTAATCAACAATCCCTTCTTTTGTTCTTGTGGCCAGGTAATCTACCCAGGCTTTCATTTGAGCATAATGCTGCCGGATGATCTCAGTATTTCCATAATACTCATAACTTTTAAGTGCCAGTAACAGGAAACTCGCCGAAACCGGGTCGGCCGGTTTTCCGCCATAACGATAAGGCGCCGTATCGGTTATCTGGCCACTTGAATCCTGGGTATCGCAAATATCACGGATGTATTTTGCATAAAACCGGTGCAGGTTAAAATTGCAGACCGCCTGTTCGATACGAACAGTAAGATCATTTAACCATCCCATCCGCTCGTCACGTTGCGGACAGTCGGTGGGGATACTATGCAGGTTACTGGCTTCGGTACGCTGCACCATCTGGTTGATCCGGTTCAGCAACTCATTGCCGCAATGAAAGCTGCCGGCCACTTCCACATCCGAGCGCACTCTTTTTGCTTCAAAATCGTTTACAGAGGGCTTCCCCGGCCAACCCTCAATTTGTACATAACGGAATCCGTGGTACGTAAATCTTGGCTCCCAGGTTTCCACACCTTCTCCTTTCAAAATATATACGTCCGTTGCAGCAGCAGTTCTCAGGTTCTCCTGATTGACTAATCCGTTTTTATACGTTGTTTCAGCAAAACGCATTGTAATGCGGGTTCCCTTTTTACCCTTTATTTTCAGGGCAAGCCAGCCGGCCATATTCTGACCCACATCCACTACGAAAACACCGGGCTGTGGTTCTTTGATCGATACCGGGGCTAAAGTTTCCACTACCCTGAT
>DASVMC010000883.1:0-1906 GCA_036384555.1 Niabella sp.
GTGCAATCCAAAACCATGACCTCCTGCTGCATAATAATACACTTTGGCGGCCACTCCGTTTTTCAGCAACGCATCATAATAATCTTCGCTGTTGCGCCAGGGCACTGTTTTATCATCTTTGGCATGAACCAGAAAGGCCGGAGGCGTATTTTTATTCACCTGCAATTCATTAGAAAAATGTTCAATCATTTTTTGTGAAGGCGTTGCTCCTATAAGATTATTACGGCTACCCGTATGCCCGATGCTGTCACTGAAACTGATTACGGGATAGATCAGAATAGAGAAATCCGGGCGGAAAGAAACCTTTTCAGGGTTATCGATCAGCTGCTCCGTATAATGTGTTGACAAGGTGGCTGCCAGGTGCCCTCCGGCGGAAAATCCCATAATACCCAATTTATGCGCATCTACATGATACTCCCTGGCATGCTCCCGTACCCATTGCATAGCGCGTTCCGCATCCTGCAAAGGAGAGATGGATTTATCCTCCATAGCACGGTCTGCCGGTAACCGGTATTTTAAAACAAAGGCGGTAATGCCCCATTCATTTAAAACCCGGGCTATATTGATGCCTTCATGATCAAAGGCGAGTATGGCATATCCGCCTCCCGGGCAAATGATAACTGCAGGGCCAGGCTTCCTGGTTTTGACCGATGGCTGAAAAACCGTAATAGTGGGAACAGAGACGTTACTGATGCGGGTAATACCATCTTTACCCTTTTCTGCTTTTTCAATATTTGCTACCGGCAGGCTATTGGGCACTTTTTTATAAAGTGCTATTTCTGTTTGTGCATGGGTCATAGAAGTAAGGAATACTATGGCAGACAGGCAATGTAAAATACGTATCATTAATTAGGCTATTTAAAGTTCAAAATGATCTTTGACAATAAACCAAAAAGCATCCAAAGCGGTCAATTGTTCTTTCAGAAAAGCAATGATTTCCGCCCAGTCTTTCTTATTAAAGATATTCACATTTTCTTTAACGCAAATGATCCTGGAAAGGGGATGTCCCTGTTCGTCATAAACCGCTTCCTGCCAGTACCACTCGCCCGGAAGCTTCTCCCGGAAAACAGGCTGCAGCGCCTGCAGCTTTTTAAACACCTCAAGCCGGTCTTCTTCTGCCGGGTGTGTCAGCTCAATCGCGGCGCTGGCTTCTCTTTTAGTAACATCTGTCCGAAAATAGATATGCCTGACACCCGTTTTATAATTGATCCAGTTGATGCGGGTACCTGCTGCACCGGGCACGGGTTTCAGATAGCTTCCCAATGTGGTCCAGAATTCTTTTTTAAGAAGTGCAGCTTCATTTTTACTGTACATAAGACTTTACTACAACCCTTAATTATTGGCTACTTTTTTCCGGTAATTTTTAAACAGGCTTTGCCAGCGCAGGTTCAGTACGCCCAGTATACCTTCTTTCAGGATCCCCTTATTCATTTTGGACTGTCCCTTCGTTCTGTCCTGGAAAACAATAGGAACTTCTTTTATTGTAAAGCCTAATTTCCAGGCAGCATACTTCATCTCAATCTGGAAGGCATACCCTACAAAGCTGATGTTATCAAAATTAATCGCGTTCAGCACTTTTGCCGTATAGCACATAAATCCCGCAGTGGGATCCTTAACAGGCATCCACGTAATGATCCGTGTATATAAAGATCCTCCTTTGGATATAAAAACACGGTCAGCCGGCCAGTTAACAATACCGCCTCCCTTTACATAGCGGCTGCCAATAGCAAGATCAGCTCCTTCCACACAAGCCTGGTACAGGCGAACAAGGTCTTGCGGATTATGAGAAAAATCAGCGTCCATCTCAAAGATATATTGATACCCGCGCGCAAGGCCCCACTTAAATCCATGGATATAGGCGGTTCCTAACCCCAGTTTGCCGCTACGCTCTTCCAGGAATAAACGC
>DASVMC010000884.1:0-5797 GCA_036384555.1 Niabella sp.
CAAGAACGGCCTGCTGCGGCCGGGCCGTATTCCGGTTCCCTATTTCATAAAGCTTTTCCTGAGAAGTCGGAGCCGTTCGTTTTTTATTGTCAATCCCGTACTCACGCACTTTTGGCACACTTTTCTGAACAGCCGGGTTGGGTGGCCCCGCATTGTATATATCCTGGGGCAAAGAAAGCCGCATCTTAAGGCCTTTGGTTACATAAACCGTTTTGTGACTATTATCAATAGCATAGGTCAGCTCGGTCCTTTCCAGCGCCTGATCAAGTAGCGCATCCAGCGACTCCTGTGCTGCAGGCGTCTTTATTAAAAGAGAATCACTTTGGCGGGCATCATAAAAAAAATGGTAGCCCGTCGTTTTTTCAAGTTTTAAAAAGAGCGCACTTGCAAGAACGCTGTCCGTACCCGTTTGTGCCCGCAAATCCGTTAAAGCGCCAATACAGAGCAGTATGATCAGTATCCGTTTTTTATTAAGCATTATTGCTGGTTGTATAGCTGTACAGTAGTTAAAATAGCGGCTTCCATATCTGTTTTGAACCGGATATGCGCCTTCTTTAGCGCCCTCCTTACAACGGCCTTTTTCAGTTTCAGAATGGTGGTCAGGTCTTTTTGCGATTGTACCTGATAGCAGGCACCGTTCTTATAGATATAAAATTGACTGTTCCAGGTAAATTCACGGTTTACCTTTGCCTGGGTCTGATCGATCCACTCTTTTATATATTTTTTCCTTAATATCAGTACAGGCAGTGAGGAGGCTTCCACTATTTCATAAAATGCCCTGATCAGCGATTTGTCAAAATCCGGACCCAGCTGAAGGAACTTCCGGTTTCCCAGAAAAAAAGCCGATAGTTTCTCACTGGATACTATTACCGGTATCTTCTGCTGATTTTCAATAATCAGTGTACCGGCATTTACATCGTATCGGAGACTAAGATCTTTATACCATACTCCGTCAAAACAGATCGCTCCCAAACCCCATTTCAGATCTCCTAAAAATGGACTCCCGGTGATTAATGGGGAATAGGCTTCAAACAGCCGCCCGTTATAGATCGGTTCATTTCCTTTGAATGTCTGATAATAGACCTGTGGTAAAGAAGTGGTATCTGAATGAAAAACAGCATTGCTGCCCTGACCCGCTACATGTCCCCATAGGTGCAACAATATTCCAAATGCAAATAGTCTTGTTCTCATATGCTTTTACAAAGGCGATCTTATCGTACTGAATAAAACTAAACTAAAAATATAAGGTGAACAAATTTTTACTTATTTATTCTTTTAACGCTATCCCTGAACCGCTACACGCACCTGTTTGGATTTTCTGCGAACAATCGATTGAACAAAAAAAGGCCGGACGTTTTTTATATCGCTTTTTTCAACACCTTTGTGAAGCTATCATGACAGATAACGCACTTATAATTTTTTTATATGAATGAACATTTTACAACCCGGATCGGACAGGAAGTAGAAGACATCAAAGCCTCCGGCCTTTATAAGATAGAGCGGATTATTGAAAGCCCGCAAGGTGCAGCAATTCAGGTTAGCCAGCCGGGCCAGGAAGGTAAAAAAACAGTAATCAATTTTTGCGCAAATAATTACTTAGGTCTTTCCTCACATCCTGATGTCATTAAGGCGGCACATGCCACCATTGATTCCCGTGGGTATGGGATGAGCAGCGTACGTTTTATTTGTGGCACACAGGATATTCACAAGGAGCTGGAAAAAAAGATATCCGACTTTTTAGGTACAGAGGATACTATTTTATATGCTGCCGCTTTTGACGCCAACGGCGGCGTTTTTGAGCCGCTTTTTAACGAACAGGACGCCATTATCTCCGACGCGCTCAACCATGCCAGCATTATTGACGGGGTTCGGTTATGCAAGGCCCAGCGTTACCGCTATGAACACAATAATATGGCCGATCTTGAAGTAAAACTGAAAGAGGCCGCCGGGGCACGCAGCCGTATCATTGTTACAGATGGCTCTTTTAGTATGGACGGCACAATTGCCCAGCTCGACAAGATTGTGGAACTCGCAGAAAAATATGATGCGGTCATTATGATCGATGAATGCCATTCCTCCGGCTTCCTGGGCAAAACAGGCCGTGGCACACATGAATACCGCGGAGTAATGGGGAAAATTGATCTCATCACCGGTACCCTGGGCAAGGCCCTGGGCGGTGCGTCTGGCGGATTCACATCCGGCAGAAAAGAGATCATTGAAATGCTGCGTCAGAAATCCCGGCCCTACTTGTTCAGCAACACGCTGGCTCCTTCTATTGTGGGGGGCTCTATTGCCGTACTGGAGATGCTTTCAGCCTCTACCCATTTACGGGATAAACTGGAATACAATACAAAGTACTTTCGTGAAAAGATGACTGCCGCGGGTTTCGATATTAAACCCGGCGACCATCCTATTGTTCCGATCATGCTGTATGATGCGGTGCTGGCCGCCAGCTTTGCCGAAAAATTGCTGGACGAAGGCATTTATGTGATCGGGTTCTTTTTCCCTGTTGTACCCAAAGGCCAGGCACGCATCCGTGTGCAGCTGAGCGCAGCTCATGAGCAGGAGCACCTGGATAAAGCAATTGCCGCCTTTACAAAAGTGGGCAAAGAACTGGGCGTGCTGCAATGAACCTCCCCTGAAAGCCGGAGGCTCACAACGCATTGCTGATCAGCAAAAAAGATCCATACGTTTTATAAAAGCTGGTTTTATGTTTACCAGATTGCTTTTATTGATAGGAGGGCTTACCGCAGGCTTAAACAGCATTGCCCAAACAACTCCGCAGTTGTCTCAATACCCTTCCCCCATGCAGGAATCAGTACGCAGGCATACGCGTATTTCTTTTGATACGGCTAAGGGAATAACCATTACGCTGAACAGTCTGCTGCCCAAACCTGTATACATATATGTGCCCCGGCGGTTGGAACATTCCGGCCATGCTGATCTGCTGATCCATTTTCATGGCAATACAGGCATCGCTGCCTATGCAGCGGAGCAATACAAAGGCGATCTTATTGCGGTAACCGTAAACCTGGGCACAGGATCCGGGGTATATGCAGCTCCGTTTAAAAACGACTCCCTCTTACAGGAGCTGGAAACTGCTGTTTGGGATTCCGTAGCCCGGAAACTGGGGAAACGCCTCCGGAAAGGCAACCTGATCCTGAGTGGCTTCAGCGCCGGCTATGGGGCGGTAAGAAGTATTCTTTCTTCAACCGTATATTTTAATCAGGTTCATGCAGTATTGCTGCTGGACGGACTGCATACAAGCTATATTCCGGACAGGAAGGTACTGGCTGAAGGCGGATCGATAGACTCCGCAAACCTTGACCCGTTCCTCAACTTTGCCCGTAAAGCCCTGGACCCTTCAACCGGAAAAAAATTTTTGTTTACCCATTCAGAGATCTTTCCGGGCACCTTTGCCAGTACAACAGAAACTGCAACTTATTTATTAAGCAAACTACGGTTAAAAGCGCTTCCCATTCTTAAATGGGGACCAGGCGGTATGCAGCAGATCAGCGAAGCAGGACAGGGAAATTGCCGGATATTGGGTTTTGCCGGAAATACGGCCCCTGACCATATAGATCACCTGAACGGGTTGTATTTCTTTCTGAACCGGTTACAGAAATAGGCTGCTGCCGTTGGTATAATTCCTTTGTTGTGTTTCCTAAAAATGGTTAGGTTTGAAGCATCTCTTTATTTGTAAACAATCCTTATGTCCAAAATAATAACCTGTTGTTGTGCTGTTTTTTTAATGATCGCAGGTATTCATGCACAACCATCCAAACCCAAAACAGAAGCGGTAAAACAGGAAAAACCGGCCGAAGAAAAAAAGAACGGCTCCGCGGACCTGAACTTTAACCCTGATGCGGCTGTAACAACCAGCCACAGCATCACCATACAGGGTAAGAAGGTAGCCTATAAGGCCATCGCCGGTACTATGCCTGTTTGGGATGAGGAGGGCAAAACAATAGCAGGATTGTTTTATACTTATTATGAACGTACAGATGTGCCTAAAGCCAATCGCCCTCTGGTGATTTCATTTAACGGCGGACCGGGGTCCGCATCTGTATGGATGCACATTGGTTATACGGGACCGGTATTACTGAATATTGATGAAGAGGGATATCCTGTTCAGCCCTATGGTTATACAGAAAACGCTAACTCCATACTGGACGTGGCAGATATCGTGTATGTAGACCCCGTAAATACCGGGTATTCAAGAGCCGTAGGTAAAGACGTGCCCAAAAGCAAGTTCTTTGGGGTGAACGCAGACATTAAATACCTGGCCGACTGGATCAATACATTTGTAACCCGCTATGACCGCTGGGGCTCACCCAAATATTTAATTGGTGAAAGCTATGGCACCACAAGGGTTTCCGGGCTTGCACTGGAACTGCAGCAGGCGCATTGGATGTATTTAAACGGGGTAGTGCTGGTATCACCTACAGACCTGGGTATTAAACGCGGAACTGCCACCGGTGCAGCATTGCGCCTGCCCTATTTTGCCGCCACCGCATGGTATCATAAAAAATTATCAGCGGAATATTTGCAGAAGGACCTGGAAGTCTTTCTTGCAGAGGTGGAACGCTTTACAATGGATCAGTTATTACCAGCCATCAACAAGGGAAGCCAGCTGGATGAGGCGGCCAAAAAATCCATTGCACAGCAAATGGCTGCTTATTCCGGCTTATCGCAACAAGTGATTCTGCAAAACAACCTCGACGTATCACCGGGTTTATTCTGGAAGGAATTACTGCGCAATGAGGGATTCACGATTGGCCGGCTGGATTCCCGCTATAAAGGCATAGATAAACGGGATGGCGGGGAGCGGCCGGATTTTAACGCTGAGCTTACCGCCTGGCTGCACGCCTTTACCCCACCCATTAATATGTACCTGAGAAACGAGCTGAATTATAAAACAGATTATCCTTACAATGTGTTTGGGCCAGTTTGGCCCTGGGATAATAATGATGACCAGACCGGGGAAAACCTGAGAAGTGCTATGGCCATCAATCCCTACCTGCATTTGCTGGTCCAATCCGGGTATTTTGATGGTGCCTGCGATTATTTCAATGCTAAATATACACTCTGGCAAATGGACCCTTCAGGAAAATTAAAAGACCGTATACAATGGAGCGGGTTCAGGAGCGGGCATATGATGTACCTGAGAAAAGAAGATCTCAAAACAAGCACGGAGCAGATCAGAGCGTTTATTAAAAATGCGGTTCCCGCCAAAGCAGCCAGGTATTAAACGGTAAAACGGGCAAATCCAATAAAAAATGTAGCCTGCAAAAGAGGAGCTCTTTTACAGGCTACATTTAAAATTTCTTATTCGATATTGCAGGTACTTACGCTTCCTTTACCAGCTCTGCGCTGATTTGTAATTTTACTTCATCACCTACTACTATACCTCCGGTTTCTGTAACCGCGCTCCAGTTCAATCCGAAATCTTTCCGGTTTATTTTACCGTTTATTTCAAAACCTGCAATAGTTTGGCCGTAGGCATTAGGTCCTATACCGCCCAGTTCAACATTTAAAGTAACCGGTTTGCTTACTCCGCGAATGGTAAGGTTACCGCTCATGTCAAATTCATCCCCGCCTTTGGGGGTAATACCGGTAGACTCAAATGTTAATTTAGGGTGATTCGCCGCATCAAAAAAGTCGGGGCCTTTCAGGTGCTCATCACGCTGCGCAGGGCCGGTTGAAATACTATTGATGTCTGCACTGAATGTAACTTTCGCATCACTGAAATCTTCTTTATCTGCCTGCACGGTTCCCTCAAACGCTGTAAACTTTC
>DASVMC010000885.1:0-1682 GCA_036384555.1 Niabella sp.
GAAAGCACTACTGCCGGATAACTGCCGGCAAGCAAGGCCGTCAGCAATAAAGCCCCTACTGTAATCATCCAAAAGCGGGGATCCCCGAATGGAATAGCAATGTTTTTATCAAAAAGCCGGTTAAACACAGGCAGCAGTAACCAGGTTATAAAGAATGCAACTGCTGCTGCTAACACAGAGATCAGCACCGCTTCCCCAATAAACTGACTTATCAGGGAAAACCGGCCTGCCCCTGCTACCTTCCGGACCCCGATCTCCTTTCCCCGCTGCGAAGCTTTTGCCGTAGCCATATTTGTAAAATTCACACAGGCGATCAGCAAGATAAAAAAAGCTGCCAGTGAAAATATTTTTACATACTCAATTCTCCCGCCGGCTATCTTCCCATTTTCGTACTTTGAATACAGGTATATATCCTTTACAGGCTGCAAAAAGGGATAAAGGGCTTTGAATCCGTCAGGAGCATTATTTTTATATACAGCACGCATTGCCCGTTCAGCATCCGCTACAGAAACATGGGGTAACAGCCGCACATAGGTAGGAAAAGATATATTACCCCATTTTTGCATCCAGTCCTGTTCCCCTATTTTAAAGTTCATCAGCCAATTAAAATCCAGCGTGCTGTTGTGCGGAAGGTCTTCAATTACGGCGCCTATAGTATATTCTTTATTATTATCAACTTTGATGCGCTTACCGGCCGCAAAAACGGTATTAAAATAACGCATTGCCATACCCTTTGTAATTACGACCTGGTCTATACTCCGTATTGCCTGATCGGGGTTCCCATCCAGGGCAGCTAAAGGGAATACCTTAAAAAAATCGTCTGTTGCATACCAACCCTTTTCCTTTAAGGATGCATTGTCTGCCGTAAAAAGCATATCAGGCGAATAACGCATTTTAGTAACGGCAGCAAACTGCGGCACATCTTTGCGCAAAGCCGGCTCCAGTGGCCCTCCTGCAATAGTTTGCGTAACCGTATCCCCGTTGACAGGAACATTTACATGCACTTCATAAACAGCATCAAAACCAGGGATGAAGCGATTATAGCTCATTTCATCACGCGCCCATAAGCCGATCAGCAAGCTGCAGGAAATACCTATAGCCAGACCCAATATATTAATCAACGTGGCAAGCTTATTCTTTGCCATGTTCCGCCACGCTGTTTTAAAATAATTTCTGATCATAGATTTGAGATTTCAGATTTTAGTGATCAGTCCCGATCCTGATAGCTACCAGGATCAGTTGTCTGCTCCTATTAACCGTTCCCAACTTCCGGCTCACCACTTCCTGCTTCCGTTCCCACTTTTACATTTTCACTCGCTGCGCAAGGCTTCGGCCGGGCTGGTGATGGCTGCTTTTAGACCACGCATACAAAGCACTGCAATTGCCATACTCAGCATACCTGCCGCGGTTATCAAAAAGATCCACCAGCTGATATTTGTCTTAAAAGCAAAATCCTGCAGCCATTTATTGGAAAAATACCAGGCTACAGGGAAAGAGATAACACAGGCTATTACAATTAACCATATCAGGCTTTTTGATAACATTGTAATGATCTGTACCGCTGATGCTCCCAATACTTTTCTGATACCAATTTCTTTCACCTTCCTGTTTGCAATAAAACTTACCAGGCCCAGCAACCCAAGACAGCTTATAAACAAGGCCAACCCTGTTGCCCATTTCAG
>DASVMC010000886.1:0-2766 GCA_036384555.1 Niabella sp.
TCTGAATATTTTCGGCCACCTCTTCTATCGTTATGTTCGGGTTTTTCTCAACCAATTCCTTAAATCTCCGTTCCACGCGCACTGCATTATCTGCCGTCATAAATAATTTCAGTTCCGCTTTGGGAAAAACAACGGTGCCGATATCGCGGCCATCCATGATAATCCCTTTTTTCTTTCCCAGCTTCTGTTGCTGGGCTACTGCAAAAGCACGTACTTCCTTTATAGCGGCAACCTCGCTCACTTTTTCGGCAACGACCAGGTCACGGACCAGGTACTCAACATTTTCATCATTCAGGTAAATCTCATTTTGAGCTGTCTGCTCATTGGGCCTGAAATCCAGCTCAATATTCTTCAGTGCCTTTTCTACTTCTTTCCTACTTTCCCAGTCAATATGATTTCTTAAAAAATAGAGCGTAATCGCACGGTACATAGCGCCGCTGTCTACATAAATATATTCGAGCGCTTTGGCCATCTGTTTCGCCAAAGTGCTTTTTCCGCAACTGGACCAGCCATCTATCGCAACAATAATCTTCTTCATACTCTAACCTGCCGCTTATATCAGCCGTTTTGATCAACGCTGAATTTAAAAGCAAGATACAATTTATTAAAGGAAAATTGTGGCTTTATCAATAAATTTGCAGCTCTTATCATTATTAAAATTTATTTCGTATATTCAAACAAACCTTCAACTATGGCATTAAAACGAACAGTATTCCTGTTTTCTTTTTTTACACTTCTTTTATTACTGGCCTGTAATGATGGAAAAGACAAGACCCCGGCAACGCCGCCTAATACAGACTCCATTGATACTGCCGGCGCTTCCGAAATAAGAGAGCTGCCCCATGTAAAGATGGAACCGGTAGAATATGAAGATGGCATTAAAACCTTTAACAGCGTAATGGCTGTTGACAGCGCTAATCCGGGTAAGAAACCCATTGTGCTGATCATACCTGAATGGTGGGGGTTACGGATTATATAAAAAGCCGCGCAAAACAGATTGCGGAACTGGGCTATTTTGCGATGGTAGTGGATATGTATGGGAACGGCAAAGTAGTTGAGACTCCAAAAGAAGCTGGTGCAGAAGCTATGAAATATTATAAAAATCCCCAGCTGGCACAGGAACGTTTTGATAATGCTATGGCTATTGCAAAAACGTACCCGGAGGCGGATACGGCACATATAGCAGTGATCGGTTATTGTTTCGGAGGCACCATGGCTTTAAATATGGCACGTCTTGGAGAGAACCTGAAAGGAGTGGTAAGTTTTCATGGCGGCCTGGAAAATTATGGCATTACCGCACGTAAAGGGGGTATTCATCCTTCTATTTTAGTATTGAATGGTGATGCCGACTCCTTTGTTCCCGTTGGCGTTATCAATGATTTTAAAAAAGAAATGGAAGCCGCTAATGCGAATATGCAGTTTATCGGGTATCCTAATGCAAAGCATGCATTTACAAATCCTGCTGCCACAGCTATTGGCGCCAAATACAAGATCGACATAAAATATGACGAGGCCGCAGACAAAGCTTCCTGGGAGGAAATGAAAAAATTCCTGGAAAAGGTATTCTCATAGAGAGGAGCGATCTGAGTATTAAGAGCTCCGTTTTCAGATTAAACGGTAACCCGACCCGGATCAGGGATCATTACGCTACTTCAGATAAGCGCCCGTCACTTTATCGCCGTCTATCTCTACATAAATATGATCCTGGAGCGTGGTAGCCAGTGAAATGCCTTTATAATCCGGTGTTATGGGAAACAGCGTATGCGTTCTTTCTACCAATACCAGGGTTTGTATTTTCCGGGGATGTGCATTCAGGAATGGCTTTAAAGCATACAGCAATGTTTTCCCGCTGTTCGTAACGTCATCGATCAGCACAATTACCTTACCGGTAAAATCCATTTCCTTACTAAGCGTAACAGCTTCCGGCTTTTTTTTATTCAGTTTTAAAGTGATCAGTTCCGTTTGAATGCCTGCATGTTGCTTCATTAACTGCCGGATGTTTTTTGCCAGAACCACACCGTTTTCTTCTATGCCTACCAGGATGAGCTCCTGCTCTTCAAGGTTGTTTTCGATCAGTTCCAGGGCAAGCCGCTGTAGTTTTTTTTCAACAGTCTCCGCGTTTAATATATATTTTTTCACTTGTTACTTATTTATATGCTCTTAAATGAATTTACTTCTGAAGGAAGCCGTAAATTAGCACTTTGTAACTGAATGCTCATGCAAATTGCTCAACAAATTTTATTTGTAGCGCTATTGATTATAGCCGTTGTATTATTTTCAAAAAGAATAAAGGAGATCCGCCGTAATATTAACCTTGGACGGGATGAGGTCATTAACGATCATCCGGATCAAAGATGGAAAAATGTTTTGCTGCTGGCTTTCGGACAGCAAAAAATGTTCCGTAACCCCCTGGTTGGTTTCCTGCATTTCTTTGTTTACGCAGGGTTCATCATCATTAATATTGAAATTCTTGAAATTATACTGGATGGTATTTTCGGAACGCATCGCTTATTTGCCGGAGCACTCGGTAATTTTTATACCTTTCTGATCAATGCTTTTGAAGTATTGGCCCTGCTGGTTTTGCTGTTCTGTGCCATTTTCCTGGTCCGCAGGAATCTTTTAAAGATCCGCAGGTTTATCAGTAAAGACCTTAATGGCTGGCCAAGGAGCGACGCTAATTATATCCTCCTGACAGAAATCCTCCTGATGGCGCTCTTTCTTACAATGAACGCCACTGATACGCTTCTGCAATCACGCGGAGTGGCA
>DASVMC010000887.1:0-3732 GCA_036384555.1 Niabella sp.
TAAAAGGAAAACCCGTAATATTAATAAATAAAATTATTTATTTTGAAATTCAAAAACTTCCAATACTCTTGTTAATAAGAACTCTCTAAATTGACTCTAAATTGGAAAACGATGCAATCATTATATATACTGCAAATAAAAAATAGTTCCTATTATTATATAAAGCGATTTATAAAAAATTTCCCGTAACCATCTGTAGTAAAAATACAGCCAGGGTAGAAACCCCGGCCTTTTTTCTCTAAATTAGCGTAATTAAAACGCTGTCGTAAAAATGCGCTTTTATTTTGAAAGCGCATAATTTTTTTTAGCGGATAACAGGCGCTGTGCAGCTTTTCAGGCATTCTCTATACCTGCTTAATGCAGCCACTAACCCGGCCGTTAGCCGTATGAATACATTCAGAATACAGGATGGAATGGTAAAGCGCCGGAACAGCGCACAGGAATTATTGTCGGCTATCCGGAAAAAGGAACAGTGCGTTTATACCTGTTTTTATAAACGTCTAACAAGTGTTTGTGCGAAAGTAATGGCTTGTACAACTGACGTCGCTGCATGGTATAATTGTCGTAATAACATTTGATCATCAACGTTTATTGCACATTCCGGCAAATGCTTACTCTATATTTATCCCATGATTCAGGTTCAAAAAGATCAGTAGAACAGCCCGGGTCCCGGACTTCTGAAAACCGCTGTTGCTTTTCGTTAATGGCCGTTCTGTAACCGGACAAAAAGTGTCCGTTAGCGGACAGCATTTTAATTTTTATAGCTGTAAAGTATTGTTTATAATGTAATTATAAGCATGGCATATTGATTGATTAAAAAATGAGCAGGGAACCTGTGCCTGATAGCGATTTGTAGCGTTACAGAAATAGAACTGGTGAAACGGGATAAAGCAGACAAGAATTTCAGGCTGGCCAAACCAGACACCAAAACGTAAGAATAAGACAATAAATTAAGACCATTAATAGCGTTGATCAACTAATAAGCAATCTATATCCCTTTTATTAAAATCTTTTTATGCTCAAAAATTATTTTAAAACAGCTTACCGGAACCTGCTGAAGAATAAACTATTTTCTTTCATCAACATTTTGGGTTTAACAACAGGTATTACTGTATGTATGATGATCTTTCTTTTTGTTATGAATGAATTCAGTTTTGATCGATTTCATAAGAACGGGGAAAATATATACCGAGTAATGCGGACTTTTGAAAAAGAAGGCAAGGCAAATAATGTAGCCTATCTTTCAGGTCCTTATGCCCCGGCCTTATTAACTGATTTTAAAGAGCAGGTCATAAAGGCAGTTCGCGTAAATCCTACAGATAATCTCATTACGATCGGTAACCAGTCTTTTCATGAGAAAAGAGTGGTTGATGTGGATGCTGATTTCTTCAGCCTGTTCTCTTTTCCGTTAATAAAAGGGAATCCGTCAAACGTATTAAGGGAGCCTGGTAATATAGTTCTTACGGAAACGACTGCAAAAAAATACTTTGGAAGTATTGACAATGCAATGGGAAAATTGGTAATGGTTGATAAAGAGCTGCCGCTTAAAGTGGCGGGAATTGCAAAGGATGTGCCCGCGAATTCTCATCTTCAGTTTGACCTGGTTGTTCCGTTAGAAAATTACAGGAACAGGTCCTGGATGACCACATGGATTAACAATGGTATTTATACGTATGTTCAGCTTGATCCTCATGTAAAACAGGCACAAATTGAAAAACAATTGCCGGCCTTTATGGAAAAATATATGGGGAGTGATATGCGGAAATATGGATTTCATTTCTCTCTTGCGCTTACACCATTAAAAGAGATTTATTTTGAAAATGCAGCGTTTGATAGTGTGAAACATGGCAGTAAAACAGTAGTGTTCGTGTTTCTCTCCATTGCGGTTTTAATTTTGCTGATCGCCTGTATCAATTTTATGAACCTGTCTACCATACGGGCTGCCGACCGTTCAAAGGAGGTGGGCCTGCGTAAGGTATTAGGTGCATTGCGTAATAATCTGGTATGGCAATTTATAGGTGAATCTGTTCTGCTTACGACCATTTCATGCATGTTCTCGGTTGGATTGCTCTTGTTGCTGATGCCCTGGTACGATCAGTTACTGGGCTATTCCCTGGCGGTATCCTGGAATGCATTGCCGGTATATTTATTTCTTGTTGCGGTCATTTTGATTGTCGGCTTTTTAGCGGGTAGTTATCCCGCATTTTTCCTGTCTGCATTTTCTCCTGTTCAGGCATTAAAGGGCAGGTTACGCCTCGGGAAAAGCGGGGCCTCATTCAGACAGGTACTGGTAGCGATACAGTTTGGTATTTCAGTATTTCTTATTGTGGGAACAATCATTATTACCAAGCAGATGAACTATATAAAAAATAAACAACTGGGTTATGACGAGGCCCAGACGGTAATGGTGCCTATCGATAATAATGATATCTATCAAAACATGAACGCTTTTAAAAAGGACCTGCAGGCCCAAAGCAGCATACAGGCTGTATCATTAATGTCCGGGGAGCCCGGAGGCTTTTTTGACAGGCACATGTTTGATGTGGAAGACCACCATGAACGATGGAACGCAAGGACGGAGTTTTCAGATTTTGAATTTGTAAAAACACTGGGATTAAAAATAATTGCGGGCAGGGATTTTTCGGCGCAGTTTCCCACCGATACAGCCGGTGCGGTGCTGATTAACAAAACGGCGGCTGCAAAACTTGGATGGACCCCCGAACAAGCCGTCGGGAAATGGATAAAAAATACAGTACGCGACAGTACAGCGCGACGCATTATTGGTGTGATCGCCGATTTTAATTTTCAGTCGTTAAAGCAGGAAGTGGAACCATTGGTTATTTCACCTGATATGGACAGAAGGATGGTACTGATAAAGCTGAAGCCGGGAAATGTGCAGCAAAGTATAGCTCTTATAAAGAAAGCATACAACAACGTCGCATCCGCATATCCGTTTGAGTACCGGTTTTTGGATCAGCAATTCGGTGATCTGTACCAGAAAGACCTGCGTCAGCAAACATTGCTGACACTGTTTGCCTGTTTAGCCATTTTTGTAGCCTGCCTGGGCTTATTTGGTCTGGCTTCATTCACTGCTACAAGACGGTTTAAAGAGATCGGCGTTAGAAAAGTATTGGGCTCGTCGGTGCAGAACATTGTGGTACTGCTTTCAAGAGATCTGCTAAAGCCGGTAATGATTGCCGCCAGTATTGCATTGCCCTTGGGTTATTGGGCTATGAATCAATGGCTTCAAAATTTTGCGTATAAAACAGCATTAAGCTGGTGGGTGTTTGTACTGGCGCTATTGGTCACACTGGGCGTCGCATTGTTAACCGTGGGTGTCAGGTCTGTGAAAGCAGCAATGGCCAACCCGGTAAAAAGCTTAAGAACGGAATAATTCATTTTTATGAATAAAGAGATCATATGGCAATTACTGGCGCGGAAGCTTTCGGGAGAAGCATCAGAAACGGACGAAAGCCAACTGGAAGCAATATTAAAAATGCAGCCGGAGCTGTGTTACCTGTTTGAAATACTCTTAGACTTTTGGCCGCTGGACCCATCGGTTGATACGATCAGCACGACCGGGTTGCAGGAATTATTTGAGGGCACAGAACGCTCCCGGGTAATTGGAGCCGGTGAGCAAGACAGCTCATTAAAATTTTAAACCCGGAAATATGTTCAGCAATTATCTCAAAACTGCCTGGCGGAATATTTGGAAAAATAAAGTTTTTTCTG
>DASVMC010000888.1:0-2998 GCA_036384555.1 Niabella sp.
GTTTCGTAGTATTGAGTTTACTGATCTCAATTTTAAAAAGGTCGTGTTTGCCCAGACCACCATGTCCATCACTTGCAAAATAGAGCCAGGTGCCTGTATCGTCTGTTACCGGAGCCCATTCATCGCCTTTTGAATTAACGGCAGGTCCCAGGTTCCGCGGTGTGCCGAACCGGCCGGTCTTCCTGTCATAGGAAACAAAATAAAGGTCATCGCCGCCAAACCCACCTGGCCTGTTCGAAAAAAAATAAACACCACTGTCATCCGGTGCAAAGAACGGGTCAAAATCACTGGAGTCCGAATTGAAGGAAACCGGTTTCGGGGCCGTCCACTGATCATTTATTTGCTCCGATTCCCAGATATCCGGATCTTTTTTCCCCGCGATCCAATCAATACCGCCCCACAGCATTTTTGTGCCTGCATGATTAAAGGTGATTTTAACTTCTGCATTTTTTGTAGTAACCAGGCCGGGCATAAAAAGGGTTGCACTGTCAGGGAACAGCAATTGCTGCGCTGTAACCGGTTGCGTGGTAATAAAAAACAACCACGGAGCAAGCAGGAATAAAGAACCATATTTTACGGGTTTCATAAGAACTTTTATTTATACGGTTTAAAACAGCGCCGCTATTTTTTGAGCAACAGCAGGGGCCAGGGCAACACCCATACCACTCATACGGAGTGCACAGAAACTGCGGTCACTCAGTTGCTCCACGATCGGCATTTTTTCTTTTCCCATAGCCATGATGCCCGCCCAGCGATGTGTGATTGCCGGTTGCTGCCCCGGAAGGAGCACCGTATGTAAAAAGTGTTCCAGCGCCTGCTGTATGGTTAATGTAGTAAATGCTTCCAGCGTATATTCTGTCTGGAGGGAAGTATTGCGTGCGCCACCCAGCAAGATACGGTCATTAAAATTCCGGAAATAATAAAACCCTTCCTGATAATGAAAGGTGCCGGTGAACTTCAGGTCCGGAATGGGTTCGGTTAACAATACCTGGCCTCTTGCAGGTACCAGGTCTGCGTTGGGCAACAGGTGATTGCTGAATGCATTGGTACAATAGATGACCTGTTCCGTTCTTAAACCGGGCCCGTTTGCTGTGCTCAGCCTGATGCCATTGGGTTGCTCTTCTACTTCTCTGATCTCAGTGGCAAATAAAAACTGAATATTCATTTTTACGGCCAGCTGAAAAAGCGCATTCACTAATTTACCCGAGTGTAAGCTGCCTTCAAAACGGTTTTCAATCAGGTGTGCCACAGAAGCAAAACCAAAAGTTTCAATTTTTTCATCGGCGATAACAAAAGTATCCGGTGATCCGGTAACCAGGTAAAGCCATTCATTCAGCAGAGGAAGGTCCTTCAGGTATTCATCACCTGACAATAATTCATAGCCTTTACACACAGAAAAATCAATAGAAGCAGTACCAAAAACTTTTTGTATGGTCCGTAATCCTTCAAAACGCAGCTGCACCAGTTGCAGCGCTTTTTCACGACCCATCAGGTCTACGTCTGATAAAATTTCGGTAAGACTTCCAAAGCAGGCAAACCCTGCATTCCGCAGGGACGCTCCTGCAGGAATAGCGCCCCTTTCCACGATCATTATTTTTTTCGAAGGGAATTTTTGGCGCAGGTAAATAGCCGTCCACATGCCCGTAAGCCCGGCACCGATAATGATAATGTCCTGCGGTGCATAGTAAGTTTCTTGCTCCCAAATACTTATCTGATCCACAGTGCTGTGATTATTTGTTTCTTTAAAAATAGGACTATTCCCGTGGAAGCGGATCAATTAAGTTCAAAAAACCGCTTTATTAAAATGGTTTATATTTGGTTTTTAATCTTTTGACATAATAAACACTGTACATGTTCGCCAAATTAAACCGTTCTATAAAGGATATTGTTGTGGTCAGTGGGTTGGGGTATTTATTTTATCCTTTCAGAAAAGGGTTGCTTTTCCTTTATAATCTTAGTTTGCTCACCCACTGGATCCATAAGCATAAAAAGCTGCCTTCCAATTCCGATTATTTTACCTGGGGCCGTCATTACGAAAAACGGATCAATGGATTTGAGTATATTTTAGGCCGCTATCAATTACAGGATAAAGCATTTTTATATATGGAGTTCGGAGTAGCTTCAGGAGTATCCTTTGAATGGTGGCTGCAACATGCCCGGCATCCGGAAGCCGTCTTCTGGGGATTTGATACCTTTGAGGGACTACCTGAAAAATGGGGTGTCTTCTATAAAAAGGGAGCAATGGCACATACAGAAAAAGTTTATGTTGACGGCCGGTACCGTCTTTTTAAAGGGGTCTTTCAGCATACACTTGCTGCTGTAATTGACGAGAACAGGGCACTGATGCGCCAGGCGGCCATAAAGGTGATCCTGCTGGATGCAGACCTGTTCTCATCAACCCTTTTTGTTTTATCACAATTATATCCGTATCTGAATAAAGGCGACCTGATCATTCTGGATGAATTTAATGTACCCAATCATGAATTTTATGCTGTAAAACTCTTCCAGGAATGCTTTTATGTAAAACTGAAGCCGGTTTCTGTACTTAATAATTTTTATCAGACTATTTTTGAGGTGCAGTAAAAACAGTTTTATCACATCTATTAACAAAAAATCATATGGCATACTGGCTTATAAAATCAGAACCATTTAAATACAGCTATGAGCAATTGCAGCAGGATAAAAAAACGGTTTGGGACGGTGTTCGCAACTATGCGGCACGTCTGAACCTGCGTGCAATGAAAAAAGGAGATCTGGCATTTTTTTATCATAGCAATGAAGGAGTGGAGATTGTAGGTATTGCAAAGATTACTAAAGAAGCCTTCCAGGATCCTACTACCACTGATGACCGCTGGGTAGCCGTGGAAGTAGCGCCTTATAAAAAATTTAAAAAGACAGTGCCACTGGCCGTATTAAAAGAGCTGCCTGCATTAAAAGAAATGGATCTCGTGCGGTTGGGAAGATTGTCTGTCCAAACGGTAAAACCGGAAGAATGGGC
>DASVMC010000889.1:0-3122 GCA_036384555.1 Niabella sp.
TGTTACTGGAAAAGAATGAAAAGAAACGAGCTGATATGGTATACAGGATTTTACAGGTACTGGATCAGTTTCTCAATCCCTACCCCGAAGACGGGGGATGTGATGAAGGTCCGGGTTACTGGGGCGCGGCAGCGGCTTCACTTTACGATAATATTGCGATGCTCAATCTTGCCACGAAAGATGCTTTCCGATATGTATTTTCCAATGAGAAAATAAAGAATATGGCACGGTTTATATACAGGGCACAGATCGGCAAAGACTATTTTATTGATTTCGCCGATGCTGATCCCAGACCCGGGATGGCCGCCAGTATGATTTACCGGTTCGGGAAAGATATTGGGGATGAAGACATGATGCATTTTGGTGCATTCTACCGGAAACCTAAAAATGGTGAAATTGGCAGTTTTCAGTATTTCAGGAACCTTTTTGAGTTATTTATACAGAAGGAGTACAGGAGCGCTCCGCAAGCACTGCCACTTCCTTCAGATGTATGGTTACCCGGAATACAGGTAATGATTGCTAGGGACCGGGAAGGAAGTTCCAAAGGCCTTTTTGTGGCTGCAAAAGGAGGCAACAATGACGAGAGTCATAACCATAATGATGTTGGCAGTTACGTTGTGTATTACGATGGGTTACCGGTGATCATTGATGTAGGTAGGGGCACCTATACCAGGAAGACTTTTAGTGATCAACGGTATAAAATATGGTCCAACTGCTCGGATTATCATAATTTGCCGACAGTGAACAGCGCTACGCAGCCACCCGGAGCCGGTTTCCGGGCAACAGATGTTGCTTATGTGAAAAAGAAGGACTTTTCGGAGCTGACCTTAAATATTGCTGATGCATACCCTGTCAGTGCCGGGATCCGTCAGTTGTGGCGTACCGTTCGCCTCAACAGGACAAAAAATGTAGAAGTGACGGACAAATTGTCCCTGAAGGAGGCAGCAACAGTTACAGAGCATTTGATGACCTGTTATCCGGCAGTACTGAAAAAGGAAGGTGAAGTGGTTATTTATTACAAACAGGAAAATGGAGCAAGTAAAAATTTTGTAGTACAATACGATCCCAAACAAATGAAGGTGGCAATAGAGAAAGTACCGCTTGTTGCAATGGAGGATAAAGGCATAATAGAAAAGTGGGGGGATACGATCTACCGTATCAGCTTTTCAGGCAATCTTCCGGACAAGAGCATAATGAAGTTTGTCATCAGGCCTGAGTAATGCTGCAAATACAAACTAGGTATTCATTGTAGAATAAGTAATATGGAAGCAAAGAAAAAGAATACAAAAGAAAAGAACTCTATTCATGAAATTGCAGCAGCCCTGCACTTATCTCCAGCAACTATTTCACGTGTGTTGAATAATCATCCGCATGTTCATGAGGCTACCAGAAGCAAAGTAATGGCAATGATTAAAAAAAAAGGCTATAAACGCAACTTAATAGCCTCCAGCCTCCGTACCAATAAAACGCATACGATCGGGTTGATTGTGCCGCGGATATCCATGTATTTCCATACGGAGGTCATTACCTCTATTCAAAACCAACTGCATGCTCAGGGGTACAATCTGGTCATCTGCCAGTCGAATGATCAGCTTGAATTGGAAAAGGACCTTACCCGTATGTTACATGCTTCCCGGGTAGACGGTGTGATCGCCTCCTGCACATTATTTACAACAAACTTTGATCATTTTGATATATTGGTACGGAATAATATTCCGGTGATCTTTTATGACAGGGTTCCTATGAAACCTTATCCGGCCTGCATCATTAAGGGGGATGACGTCAGGGGAAGTTATCTCGCTGTTGCTCATTTGCTGGAGCTGGGTGCAAAAAGGGTCGCCTTCATTAATGGCCCGCTGAGCTGCAACCTGTATGTAGACCGTTATGCAGGATTTGAAAAAGCAATGACGCAATACAATATTGCCATTCACAAAGAAGCTGTTTTTTACCATGAATTAAACGAGGAGAATGCCCGCAGATCATTGCACAAACTTTTTAGAAAGCCACCTTTTCCCGATGCACTTTTTGCGGCTAATGATATTACGGCGCTTGCTGCGCTGCAGTTTGCCAAAGAACGTGGTATTAAGGTGCCTGACAAATTACGCATCGCGGGTTATTCCAATGATCCACGAACTGCAATAGCTTCACCTGCTGTTACAACGGTCAACCAGTTTCCCGGGCGCACCGGAAGAGTGATTGTGCGGGAGCTGCTGAAGCTGCTCAAAGTCCCGCAGCAGATAAAGACAGACCAATTGCCCATTATTACGCCGGTAGAACTCATCCGTCGGATGTCAACCTGACTAAACGCGATTACAGGAGTGGAAAGGCGCCGGCTCCTGCCTTTGTGCCGGTGAACTATAAGTAGCTGCCGTTTCAGTGCCAGACAACGCTTAAAAGACGTGGCTGCACTTTTTTGCCGGTTTGCAGGCAATTGCTATCTTTATTAAATAAGCTTATTATATGAGGAAACTTATTTATGGGTCACTTGTATTTATCACTATGAATAGTGCGGCACAAATAAAATATCCGGCTACTAAAAAAGAACCGGTTACTGATGATTATTTCGGAACGAAGGTAGAAGATCCGTATCGCTGGCTGGAAGATGATAACAGCGAAGCGACCAAGGCATGGGTGGCAGAAGAAAATAAAGTTACCAATGCCTACCTGGCTGCGATTCCTTACAGAACAAAAATCAAACAGCGGCTGGAGGCGCTCTGGAACTATCCCAAATACGGCGCGCCGTTTAAAAAAGGTGCCTGGTACTATTTTTATAAGAACGACGGCTTACAGAACCAGGCAGTACTGTATCGTACAAAAGATCCCGACGGAACTGCTGAGGTCTTTATTGATCCCAATACATTGAGCAATGAAGGGATTGCAGCCCTGAGCGGCGTTTCTTTTTCAAAAGATGGAAAACTATGCGCGTATTCTGTAGCAAAGGCGGGCAGTGACTGGACAGAGATTTTTGTAATGAACGCAGACACCAGGCAACTGCTTACAGATAAGATCAACTGGACCAAATTTGGCGGCGTTGCCTGGAAGGGGGACGACGGGTTTTACTACAGCGCCTATGACGAGCCGGACGAGCAATCGAAGCTGAGCAAGAAAAACGAGTTCCAGAA
>DASVMC010000890.1:0-6794 GCA_036384555.1 Niabella sp.
GGATGGCCTGCAGCGTGTATGCACAGGAAGACTACCGGGTATATAAGCAAACCCAGGATGGCAAGGACAAATATGGTATTGCAGATGGAAAAGGAAATGCCATTACCCCGGCCAAATATGACTGGATAGGCCAGAGATACTCCGAAGGATTTATCTTGGCGTATATATCCGAATTAAAAACCGTAGATAATTCCCGCCTTGTATTTGCCCCGGCCAAAACAGGCTATTATTGGGACCACCATTACGGTTTTATCGATGATAAGGGGAAAGAACTGACATCCTTTAAATATGAAGACGCAAAACCATTCGCCCATGGCATTGCACAGGTAAGGTTGAATAATAAATGGGGATATATTAATAGGCAGGGCAAGGAAATAACGCCGTTTAAGTACGATGAGATAAAGGAAAGTTATTTTAATGAGGCTGATCAGTTTGTGCGGATATACCAGGTATCTGAAAGCGGCCAGAAAAAATATGGATTGCTGGCTACCAGCGGTAAAGAGCTCACAGCTCCTGTTTACGAGGAGATCAAACCCTTTTATGAAGGCATGGCTGTGATGATCAGGAACAATATGATGGGCGTACTGAATATGGAGGGTAAAGAAGTGGCGGCGGCGCGGTACAGTAAAGCGGGTGTAGAGAAATTTACGGAAGGAATGTGCCGGGTAAGCTGGAATGGCAAATGGGGGTTTATTGATAAAACAGGTAAGGAAGCAGTACCGCTGATATATGATCGCGTGAATGAGTTCACTAAGCAGGGAACAGCCACGGTTACGCTGAATAATAAAGAAGGGGTTATAGATAAAACAGGTAAGATAATGGTACCGGCTATATATGACCGCGTGTATGGTTTTAATAGTGACGGAACTACCATGGTCAGTCTGAACAATAAGGCAGGACGTGTAGATAAAACAGGCAGGGTAGTAGTGCCGATCAGGTATGGACGCGTTGAGCCTTTGTCGGACGGATTGTTCAGTGTAAAACTGGATGCGGCCTATGGATGGGTGGACCAGACAGGGAAAGAGGTGATACCGCTTGTATACGGCTACGGATCTTCTTTTGTGGAAGGAATAGCCTATGTAAGGAAGGGCGAAAAGTTTGGCGCAATAGATAAAAACAATCAGCTGAAGATCCCTTTGCAGTATGAGTACATTTCAAGGCTGAATGAACAACAACCGTTGATGTACTTCAAACAGGGGGGTAAATACGGTTTTTTTTCAGAAACGTTTACGGAAATAACACCTGCAAAATATACCCGGATCTACCAGCCTGCACAGGGCCGGAGTTTTGTGCGGATAGACGATAAATGGGGACTGATCAATGAGAAGGGTAAAGAAATTACCGAGGTAAAATACGATACCCTGATAGCAACAGATAACTCGCCGGTTGTAGTAGCTGTGGCTAATCAGAAAATAGGACTGCTTTCCAATAGCGGCGCAGTGATCATTCCGGTTAAATACGACAACCTGTTCGGGTTCTCCGAAGGTTTGTGTGCTGTGCTGCTCAACAATAAATTCGGTTTTGTGAATGAAGAGGGAAAAGAAGTGATCGCTCCCCAGTTTGATGATGTTGCCAATTTTATTAACGGAAAGGCACAGGTTCGTGCAGGCAACCAGACATTTTTTATTGACAAAACAGGGAAGAAAATTGAATAGCCGTATATGAAGGGGCGATCCTGCTTGTAACTTTCCAATATGTTTTTTATTTTGGAAATATGAATAACCCCGGCATAAATAAAAGGTATATAACTGTTGTTTCCGTTCTAACCTTTTTGCTGCCATTGATCTGTTCAGTGGCGGAAATGCTTGTCGATAAGCAATCTTCTGTATCATTTGGCCTGTTCGGTAAGTGGTTTATCTTTTCCGCCGTTGGCGTCAGGCTGTTTATCGCAGGCGTCAAGCAAACGACGGATCCGGCATTTACCGCGAAAGAAATATTTCATCTCCAAAACCCGGAAAGCTATCCAATTGTTCGCGAACTGGGCTTTGCCAATCTTTGCTTTGGATTGATCGGTATCATGTCCCTTTTCTTCCCGCAGTGGCGTGTGGTGAGCGCATTTGGCAGCGGGTTGTATTATGGTATTGCCGGGCTGCAGCATTTCCTGAAAAAACCTGTTGGGGTTAATGAGAAATTTGCCATGGTTACAGACCTGCTTATTTTTCTTGTGTTGCTGGTCTATTTTGTGAAGATGGTATAAGGTCTTTCAGTTTGGCAATAAGGCTTCCAGCAAAGCCGGGTTTGCGCGCCAGTCAGACGCCACGAATTTCTTCTGCAATACGAGGCACATTTCAATATATGCTTCCATCGCTTTGTGCAGTTCTCCTTTTTTGATGAGGTTCACACAATAGCGGATCACGAGGTATAACTGGTCGTACAGCCTGCGCGAATGCCTGTGATGGTTCAGTTGTGTAACAATACGCGGTGAATAGAAATAATAAAAGTTCACCAATTCCTCTCCGTTTGGCTGCAATGAAACATATTCATCCCTGAACTTTCTTAAAATGGTGAGTTCTTCACAGTCGTCCGGCAGGCCGCGGGATAGCATGCATGCAGTGGTAATAAAACAGGATAAACAACAGGCATCATCCTTTACAGGTTGAGGGGCCATCTGGTATAAGCGCCATTCCTGAAAAGAACGGTCTCCTCTTTTTCTAAGTAATTGAATTCCAGCGTTTGAAAAAGATAGAGCAATTTGAGATAAAAAAATCGAGTTACTACTATCTTAGTGCTGAAGCAAAGTTAACCTGCCATTTTGAAGAAGGTTAAAGCGAATTCAGAGATAAATAAGATAACATTTAAATAAAACCTGCTAAAAGCCGGTTGATAAGTGGAATTATAGGAGTTAAATTCCTGATTATCATGACGATTGTAATGCGGTTGGATTCTATGCTCGCCCCAAAAACAAAAAGCAGGGTGAATTATCAACAGATGTAAAAAAAATCTGTACAAGCTTGCAAATACCAGAAATAAAGGATAATCTTATTCTCAAAAAACGTTATGAAAAAATCAGTCATTTTTTGCGTTGTTCTTTGTTCGACCTGTGCTACAATTTTAGCCAGCGAAAAGAAAAGCCCAGAGAAAATCGTTACTACTTTGACCAACGATAAATTATTCAAATCCACTATCCTGAAATTAAAAACGCTTGGCCTTAAAACCATTCCTTTGTACAAAGATCCCTCTTTTCCGAAAATTAGTTACAGCAAACCATCTGCGAAAGATTTTAATGAGTTTGCTCGTAAAGCGGGTTATCAGAACTCCCATGAGTTGGCTACGGTTATACTAGGAATTTATAAAAATTTCTCGATTCTAAGGAAAAAGCATACTGCCATATTTAATGATGAAGTGAAATTTAAAAAAGCAGTTGAGTTAGAGTTGTCAAACTTATCAAAGAAAACAAAAAATGTACAGGATGATTATTGCTGGCGTAGTACGCTTTATGCGTTTGGTTATTGTTCTACCAGCTATGTCGTTGAATGGGCTTCACTTGAGGTTGATAATCAAACTGAGGCGGAAATTTTAGATGGATTGGCCGTTGCTCTTTGGGCAGGTTGTATTGCAAACGCGTGGAATTTTTTCGCCAGTTGCATTGCTAATTGAAACTAATTATCAAATCAGAAGTATACAATGAAGGCGAGTTATCTTTTGATATTATTTCCGTTTTTGACTTCTTTTGCAGATAAAGAAAGGACATTGGATATCAAATATCCTCTAGTAGTTGATGTTTGGAAAAGTGCCTCCAGTTCCACAATTCAAAATTATCTTTCATTAAAGTTGGCTGAGAAACGGTTTAAGATTATTTCTTTTCGAAAGGCAAAAGATCTGTTAGTTGAAAAGTTTGCAGAATTTGTACGAGAAGACAATCACCGTTTGAATGATAAGACAGATGTTGTGGCGCATACGAAGATGTTAATGGGGTTAATGCCTGTTGTATATCAGATTTTGTCTGTAAAAATTGTGGAGGACGGAAATGGGCATATCGATAGCTGCTTTTATGCTGTCACTTATACCCCACCCGGTACAAAAATAGAATATAGGCTTATTCCGGACAGCATCACAAAAAGCAATAATCCTGAATTGTTAGCATCCATAATTTCTGAATTGGCATGCTCAAAGGAAACCGCCAAAAGAAATTCAGATAAATAATGCATATTAGAAAGTTTTATTTTTAATACATCCTCTTAGTCAATCAATTACTCTTAAAAGAAAAGACCTTGTATTTCTTATTAAAAAGGCTATCAATCTCCCTGTTACTTGTCTTGTTTTGCCATGTAAGAAGCTATTCCCAAATCGCCGATTCAGGGTATAGCCGGAATACCATAATACGTGTTAACAACTTATACGTCAAGGGAGGTAAAATTTTTAAATTTACAGATCTAACCAACGAGTTTAGCTCGTCACCTAAGGCGTTTGATTTGTATATGTCCTCTTTAAAAAGTTATAAAAAGGTTAAGGTGTTCAGGGTTCTTACTTTGACATCAGGCGCTTCCTTTATAGCGTTTATGGCGGCTGGAAAACATACGCCCAGTTTTTTGGCAATTGGTAGCGAGGTGCTCTTTTCAGTATTTTGGAGAATAAGTCGAAGAAACCAATATCGATTGATAGATTTGGCGATTTCTGAAAGGAATAGCAGCCTGCGATAGAGGTCATTTCCATATCATCTGTACTACCACTAAAAAAATCCTGGCACATGTAGCAAAAGAATATCCTCAATTTCTTCAGCAACAGAACCACCAATGCTACTGCAGAATGCAGGATCTTTTAATGCAAAAATCAAAGCCTTTCGAGCACAGTTCAGAGGTGTAAAAGACAAACTATTCTTCCTTTATCGAATCACTGTATGCTTGAGCAATAAATCCCCCAAGTTTTGAGCATGATCCGAATTAGTTGTCTTCCAGTTGGTACACGTACCAAACAAAAGGCCTCAGAACTTCCGCAGGACTCGGTTTCTGAGGCTTTTGTTTTGCTGTAGGGGGAGGGATCGAACCTCCACGGGGCAGTTAGCTGTAGCGCAAAGTTCAGTGGTCGACCCTGGTCTTTGCCCGCCTTGCAGCGGATAAAGGCTCTACACTACGTTTATCCTGGATTCCCCACCCCCGAGACAAGAGGGCATGTCTGCCAAAAATTTCATCACCCCACAGTATTAGTCTTGAGCCGGAAGTCTGGAGTCTGTCCGGCCCGGACTGGAAAGAACTGTTTTGTCGCATTGACAGTACAATGTTAGGGCAATTAGCTGATTCATTACAAATATTTCAATAAATATTTTGAAAATATAGAAATATATCAATAAATTTGATTTTTAATTGAAATTTATTCAAAAATAGATTTGCAAATGTCCTCCAAATTGAATCTTGACAAATTGGACCTCCAGATCATCCAGGAGATGATGCAGGATGCGGAAATTTCGTATGCCGACCTCGGTAAAAAACTCTTTGTATCGGGAGGCACCATACATGTACGCATCAAAAAACTCGAGGAACTCCGTGTAGTCAAAGGTAAGCGTTTGTCGGTTGACCTCAAATCGCTCGGCTACGATGTGATCGCATTCATCGGCGTGTACCTCGAAAAGAGTTCGCTCTATGATTCCGTGGCCAAGGAACTCAGGAAAATACCGCAGATCGTAAGGCTGAACTACACCACCGGCAACTACAGCATGTTTGCCGAGATCATCTGCAAAGACATACAGGAACTGCGTTTTGTACTGCACGATGAACTCCAGAAGATCAAAGGCATTGAACGCACGGAAACATTCATCTCCCTTGAAGAAAGCTTTGTGCGGAATGTGGTGGTGGCGAAAGGGGAATAAGGCTGTTGGTTATTAGCTGTTGGCTTTTGGCGTTGGAGAGGAGGATTTGCATGGGAGGGGTAAGCATCGTATTTTCATGATATGCAAAACGAATTTAACCTGGTTACTGCGGGGGCTGTGTGGAAGAAGAAATGGCAGGTTGTATTCCTGTGCACCCTGCTGGCCGGTACGATTGCAGGTGTGGCCGTATACCTCGTGCCGCAATACTATGAAGGACGGGTTACCATTGTTTCCGCAAATCCCGCACTGGCAGATAAGGCCAGGCTGTTCAACGATCATATACAGAACCTCTATTCCTATTTCGGCAGCGGCGATGACCTCGACAGGATACAGGGCATGGCCGATATGGATACCACGTATAAAAAACTGGTGGATGAATTTGCACTCATTGGCTACTATCGTCCTTCAGAAAAAACACTTTCCCTGAAGCGCGCAGCAGCCGTGAGAAAACTCCGCAGGGATATCCATTTTGAAAGAACCGAAAACGGGCAGCTGAAGATCAGCGCATGGACCAGGCAGCCCCGCCTTTCGGCCGATATCGCCAACCGCATGACCACTATCGTAAAAGAGATGCAGGAAAATATCTGGCAGGCGAATTACGATGCATCATTACAAAAACTGCAGCATGCCACCGGTAATATGGAACAGGAATACCAGCAGCTGAGTGATAGCCTTCCCTTATTAAGTGAAAGCAAAAAGCAACTGACCGCAGTACATCTTCAAACCCTGCTTGAACAGATAAAGCAATACCGCAAAACGGCGGATGAATTTGCGCTTGCCGCGCAGGCCCATCCTGAAGGGCTCTATGTATTGGAACCGGCTGTTGCTGCCTCAAAGCCGGGCAAACCCGAGAAGCTGAATATAGTACTGGCGGCTTGCGCGGCAGGGTTTGTGTTCAGCACGCTGGTACTGCTGTTCAGAAATGCCCAAGCCCGTGCCTGATATGCGCAGAGTGGAAGTCAGATATGATGTTTCTTCTGTTGCTACCTAC
>DASVMC010000891.1:0-3065 GCA_036384555.1 Niabella sp.
AACTTTTTATACATACCCATAAAAAATGATGCCACAAAAAGTTCCCCTTACTGTTCTTTTTTAATAAGCTGATGGGGAAAAGATTACTCACAACCGCAAACATGCTCAAATTACTTTTGGAGCCTGAAGAAAAGCAATGCCGGCCCTTTTTTTTTCAGGTCTTTGATCAGAGGCAGGTAGCCATCCCTATCAGTGCATCCCCTTTTCCCGGAAAACAAGGCTTACAAGTTACTGGTTCACTAGCTGCTTAATGGAATTTTCAGCTACCGCTGATCAGCTTCAGTAGCTGCAGGCAATTGCAATGACTGAACCATTTAAGTTAAAATATAATAGCCTGATATTAGTACTATTTCAGGTATTGTGTTTTGGCATAGAAATTGACTTCAAATGACTAGCTACCAGTTTATTAGAATTAATAGTTGGCAATAGTAGTATTAAAAATAAATAGTATGCGACACATTCAGCATTCCGACCTCCACCCTTCTTTTAAGGAAGCATTTGCACAAGACCTGCCCATATCCTTTACAGGAAATGCCATCGGTCATTTATCTTTTCTAAACACTTCCTTTGATATTAAAGAATGGATCTGGCATGTTGAAATTATTGATGGTAAAAAGTTTTGTATCGTAACGGATAAAATAATCAGCGGTGAAACGAATTAAAACAGCTTCCCTGATCAAACTGTTGAACCATGGAAAAAATTTCAGCAAAAAACCGGCCGGCCAGGCAAAAGAGCCAACCAGGTAAAGAATCAAAAATGCACCCTGCTCCTGAATATATCAAGAGCAGCTATAAGGCGGCAGGAAAATTAGCAGGCAAAGCGGCGCTGATCACCGGAGGCGACAGCGGTATAGGAAGAGCTGTCAGCATTCATTTTGCTAAAGAAGGCGCCGATGTTGCTATCGTCTACCTGAATGAGGACAAAGATGCACAAGAGACAAAACGACTGGTAGAAGCATGCGGAAGCGCATGTTTACTGATCAAAGGAGATGTAAAGCGGAGTAGCTTTTGCAGACAGGCGGTAAAAAAAGTAGTCAGGACATTTGGCAAGATCAATATCCTGGTTAACAATGCCGGTATGCAGTTTCCACAAAAGGATGTAAAGAATATTACTGACGCGCAGCTTGACCTGACCTTCCGGACAAATATTTACGCTTATTTTTATTTTGCCGAAACAGCCCTGCAATATATGAAGGCTGGCGATTGCATCATTAATACAACATCCGTTACGGCATATCGCTCTTCCCCTTCCCTGATTGATTATTCTTCTACCAAAGGGGCGATCACCACGTTTACCCGCTCACTGGCAACAAACCTGAGCCAAAAGAAAATAAGGGTTAACGGAGTTGCCCCGGGACCGGTGTGGACACCGCTTATCGTTTCATCATTCGACAACAAAAAGATAAAGGAGTTTGGAAATGAAACAGCCATGAAACGCGCCGGCCAGCCGTCAGAACTGGGTCCGGCCTATGTTTTTCTGGCATCCGACGACGCTTCTTTTATCACCGGACAGGTGATCCATGTAAATGGCGGCGAAGTGGTTAACGGCTAAAAGACAAGTAACCCCGGCATTATGGGGCTTATGATCATAGCCTTCATTGGCTCAATCAACCGGAAGTTGAAAAGAACAGTGATCGTTCACCAAACGGCTAATTTCATATTCCTTTTTTTTCTTTAGCGCTTTTGGAGGTCTTATTCCGGCAAACACAGCCGGAATGCCCCGCAAAAACCAATTCACCTGAAAGCTAACGTGTTTGAATCTTACTCTCACGATGCTGTTTTAATTAATTCCACCCTTCTTTACAGCGAGGGAATATTGTACTGATTATGCGAAAAATTCAGATTTATAAAGTATGACTAACTTTAATACCTTTATTGCTCGAAAATTATCTCTATTTAAGATCAACTATTGTGAAACCAAAATTATTCATTTCAACTATTATCTTACTGTTCATAGTTTGCTGTAAAGAGCCAGCAAAAAAGGAAGCACTTTTTTTTAATAAGCAATTTAATTGGGAAATCAGGCTGCCTGAAAACTTTACAAATGTACCAGAGGCTGAATGGGTAAAAAGGCAGGGAAAAGGTATACAGTTAGCTGAAGGCACATTTAACGAGCAGGCGCGGCAAAGAGCAGCATACATTTGTTTTTTTGTTCAGGATCAATATAATTATTTAGAAGCCAATTATAGCTATTTATCGCTTTCAGGCTCAACCTGATTCTATTCCTTAAATGTTATTCTCTTATCATATATGTAGAAGAATAAACTGTAAAATATCTTAGAGCGTGCATTAACCAACAGAAAATCAGCATCCGGTTACCCGCTAAAAAGATCTGGAACTTCAGCCCAGCTCCATTGCAAAGACCTGTGCAGTTTTGTATCAAAGGGAAAAGTGACAGCAGGCGGTTATTTAGCTCAATTTAACGGGTGCGTCTGATTATTGGCCGGCAACCCCGGATCCGTTTCACTAAAACAACGTATTTTGCAGCATGACCAGCCTGTATCTCACTTCTCTCAATTCCGGCAGCAATGGCAATTGTTATTATATCGGTAACGATGAGGAGGCTGTATTGATAGATGCCGGCTTGTCCTGCCGGGAAACAGAGAAAAGGATGTGCCGGCTGGGGCTGGCCATGAAAAAAGTAAAAGCTGTATTCATATCGCACGAGCACGGCGACCATATCAAGGGACTGGAAGTACTATCCCGTAAACATCAACTCCCCGTATACATTTCTTCAGGCACGCTGCGCCAGGCAGGTCTTCAACTGGATCCAAAGCTGGTACGGCCGTTGCGCGCAGGAATTCCCGTTCCTGTCGGCGCGCTGATGGTCAATGCGTTCCTGAAATATCACGACGCCGCGGACCCGCACAGCTTTACCGTAGAGGATGCTCATACCTGTATTGGCATTTTTACGGATATCGGGAAAGTTTGTGGGAATATCAGCACGCATTTCCAAAGATGTCATGCCGCTTTCCTGGAAGCCAACTACGATGAAGTGTTGCTGGAGAATGGCCGGTACCCTTACCACCTTAAAAAAAGAATCCGCGGCGGCCTGGGACATTTGT
>DASVMC010000892.1:0-2148 GCA_036384555.1 Niabella sp.
AAAATCTCGGTAGCCCGGAATCTGTAATCACGGTAGAACTATAATAACTGCGGTTACTGTCAGAAAAATAGAACTGTTGGTAATTATACGACGCTTTGTGAACCCTATCTTTGTAAAAAAATAGCAGCATCCGATAAAAATCTTTTCAATTCTGAAGAATAATGTTGAATACAGACCCCACTCCGCAAAATGTACTGGACTATCACGGTAACAATACCATATTCATGGTTTGGAATTTTAAGGATAACGTAGATGCGAAAGATGCATTCAAAACACTTTGTGCATTGGTGATTAACCTGAATCATTCTGCAGATGTTCGTTTTCAGGACGACAGTGAGAGTTGTGTAATGGGCATCGGACATGATGCGTGGCTGCGGCTTCAGCTTCCGGCACCACTTCCTAAAGAGCTGGAAAATTTTGCACCAATTACCGGCCAAAAACATACTGCTGTTGCTACTGGCGGGGATCTCCATTTTCACCTCCGGTCGTTTAATAACAGGGGGATCTGCTATGATATGGCAGCGGCTATATCTGATGTGCTGGATCCTGTAGCGGTGTGTGTGGAAGAAGTGCATGGTTTCCGGTATTGGGACGGACGGTCTATTTTGGGATTTGTAGATGGCACTGAAAACCCGCATGGTGAAAAAGAACGGGCTTATTTTGGCCTGGTCGGAGACAATGACCCGGCATATAAAGGCGGCAGCTATCTGTTTGTTCAGAAATATATTCACGACCTGAAAGCTTTCAGCGCACTATCCCTTCCGGAACAGGAAGCGGTGTTTGGCAGGCATAAAGCCAGTGATATCGAAATGCCGGATGCTGTAAAACCGAAAAATTCGCACAGCGCTGTTGCCAATGTGGGCGATGATTTTAAGATCATCCGGGATAATATGCCCTTTGGAAATATGGCGAATAATGAAATGGGCACCTATTTTATTGCTTATGCAAGCACCTTCAGCACAGTAAAAAAGATGCTGGACAAAATGTTCATCGGTGAGCCGGAAGGAAATTATGACCGGTTACTGGATTTCAGTACTGCAAAAACAGGTACCCTGTTTTTTGTGCCGACACTGGATATGCTGGATGATTTTTCAGATTAGCGGATCCATTTTGGAAAAAATCTGCACCAGATTGAACAACAAACCTCCCTCTTACGCTATAGAAAATCTTTTACTATAATTCTTTTAGACAAGTATGTTGGAGAGTGCACAACTGATATTGAAAAAACGAACTTAGTTCAAAACAGCTTTTTATTCATCTTTCCTATAAGACATTTAAATGGAAGATTTCGCCTGAATCCTGTGGCAGGCGGCTCTTGATAAAGAGCGTGTTGATGGATACTTTTACAACGCCGATCAGGCATACTTTTTCTGCATCAAACAAACATATAGCTTTAAAACTTGATGATGAGGGGTATCGAAAATTCAGCGAAGAATTTAACGCAATCAAAAAAGAAATAGATTCAAACCTGGTATTCCCCGAATTAATTAATGCAAGGGCGCGACTTATTGCCTTAATTGTTCATTTATGGAAAGAATATATACATGGACATACAGCAGTCTCACATGCTGTCAGCCTTTCTAATAAATTCCACGTCCTGATAGATGAATATTATAGAAAAGAAAAAAAGGTCGCTTTTTATGCGGACCAATTGCACATAACGGCTAATTATCTTGGAATTATTTCCAGAAAGGAATTTGGCTTGTCCCCGCTTGATTTTATCCGTGAAAGAGTGGTTCTTGAAGCCAAAAAACTTTTGCATAGCTCAGAAATGTCGGTTAAAGAAATCTGTTATGTTCTGGGGTATGACAGTTGCTCTTATTTCTCTTATTTGTTCAAAGCAAAAACAGGAATGACACCAAAAGAATACAGAAGAAAGCTATCCATATATTAGCCTCTGATTGCCTTTTCGGGAGAGGACCGGGAATATCCTTTAATTACTTTGATTTAGCTTTTGGTCGACGAATCCTGAATTTAACTGATTGATCAAAACGATTGGAAAGCTTGACAGGAGCACGCAAATAATCCGGTTTTATTATAAAAAAGGAGATCAAAATAAATTGTCACCAAACCAAACTATAACTGACAAAAGATTTTTACAGAACTTTGAAAAATTTATAAGTTGTTAAACCTTCCTCAAATTTTCAC
>DASVMC010000893.1:0-4635 GCA_036384555.1 Niabella sp.
GGACTATTATATCGTATCTCCGTAAAACTTTTATCTTCATTATTGTCCAGCCTGATCGTACTGTTATTCTTTACACGTCCAAATTTAGCGGATATGTCAAAGTCTGCATCGAAGTTTTTGGGCAGGTTAATAATGAGGTCCGAATATTTTGCATCAATATTTATCTTTTGAACGTCATTGGTGAACCCGATCTCCGGCTTCGTGCAGAATTCAAAATTACCATTAAAATTACCTGCTAATTTTTCAATTTTGACTTTTGAGAATTTTAAAGTGGCATTCGTATTTTCCAGTAGTTGTGAAGACAGCCCACCGAATTCCACTGAAAGATGGGTAATATTCTGCAGCTCTCCGGTTTTGAGGTTCCCATAGGATTGAAAAAGAGCAATAGCACCTTTTCTGGCCGGAATAGTTGTGTTGCCAAAGGCGTTGGTTATTTTTACGTTTGTATTGGAAGGAATATATACTTCATAATTGATCTGCATAGAAGAATTGCTTCCCCGGCCCTGGTTATGCCCCTGGTTTTTGCCATTGATTTTTGTTTCAAAATAGGGATTAGAACCACCTCCGCTCTGGATCTCAATGGAATTGAGCACCGATTGGGCAACGTCATCGGAATTAGCTTTTGCCGTAATGGTCACATCTACTTTAACCTCATTGCGGTCCCAATGGTTGACATTTACATTGCCGAAAGAGTTTTTAATAGAAACTTTTGAGTCACTATTTAACGGGTAGCTTTGGCTGAAAGATTTCCTTTTTTCTGAACTCCAGTCGTTACCTGCGGCATGTATTGCCGAAAATACGAGCAGCAGCAATGTAAAAAGGCTAAATCGTTTTATATGTTTTGTCATTACCATTTTGTTGTTTCAATTTTTTTGTGATCTCTAATTGTTTATTCAATAATTCCGTTTGCATTTTCAGGTTATCGATCATAGCGCTCAATAGCTGTTCGCTGTTTAGCCCTTCGTCGTATTTTTGTTTAAGCGTGCCATAGGATTTATCAAGTGCCGTCAGATCCTGCGAAAATTGCTCAAATAATTCGGGGTGAAGGCTTTTTAAGGAGGCTATTTCCTTTTGCTTTATTTCAATTAAACGGGCATAATGAAATAATTCCTCGTTAGTTGTACTTTGTTGAGGCGTATTTTCAACAGCCGGCCGGTTTTTCTTTTGACCATCCTGCGTCTGATCAGGCTCGTTGTCACCCTGTGCCAGTAAATGTTCTTCGCCTGACCGGGTATTAGTGTCTGGTGCATCGGGGAACACTGCATGGGTGTCTTTGGGTGCAGCTTTTGTCACCGCATCAGAGGGTATTGCAGCAGGCTTCCAATACGGCCGGCTTAATACACCTGCGGTTATGATAATCATTGCTGCGGCGGCCCATTTCCACCAGTTAATTTGAATCGTCTTGGCAGGAACAGGTTCTTCAGCTGTTTGTATTTTTTTTTCCAGACGCTTCCACAGGGCCGCTGAAGGCTCATGGTCGTCAAATGCTTCTTTGTTTTTTTGTATAAATTCTTCGAGTTTATTGCCCATTGCTGTTGGCGTTTAAAATATCCAGTACTTTTTTCTTTGCGCGGTGAAAAAGGGTTCGGACATTATTATGAGATATATTGAGCAGAGCAGCAATTTCTTCCTGCTTCAGTTCATCTATAACAAACAAATTAAAAATGACCCGGTAATTTTCCGGTAATTCTTTTATAGCGGTTTTGATGCGGAATACGTCAAATTCAAAATCGTCTTCATTCACCTTATTGCCATCATCAGCAATACTATTGGAAAGCTCTATGTCTGTCCAGTTGATTTTACGTTTCCGGAGCAGGCTGATGGATTTATTGATAACGATCCGGCGCAGCCAGGCTTCAAAAGAACTTTTATAGGTAAAGGAATCCAGGTTATTAAATGCATCAATAAATGCTTCCTGTACCATATCTTCCGCATCTGCAATATTGTTTAAAATACGCATGCTGCTGTTCAGCATGGGCTTTGCATAGCGTTCATAGACCTCAAAATAGGCGTTCTTGTCACCCCTTCTGCAAAGTTCAACCTGCTCATCTCTCGCTATTTCTAAGGTCTGGTTCAAACGTAATTACTTCCCTTTTATTAATAATAGTAAAAAGTTTGAAAATGTTACACTCTTTTCGGATTATTTTTGTCTCGTATTTAAAGCGAACTGAAGTAATTGGAACTTACTGCTTTGGGAGCACAACCGGTCCGGTTGACAAACTATTCGAATATATGTACAGTAAAATCAGGCAATTTGTGCTCCGTTGTTGGACCAGGATTATTAATACTGGCATAGAACCGGATCTGCCATTGATTGAATGCAGGCGCGTCCGGCTATTGAATATACTGGTAGCTCTTGCTATTCCCCTTGTATGTATTTATCCCTTTATCAATTGGTTACAAGGTCGTTACTTGCTTTCGGGGTTGAATATGATCAACCTTGCCTCCTTACTGCTGGTGTTGCTGCTGCATAAAAAGCGCCGGTATATGGCTGCCAGATACACCCGGATCGGCAGTAGCATTTTTGTTTATGCGGTTTCAGGCTTCTGCTTTCATACCGGGGCCGAATATTTCTTGCTGAACACCCTGGTCCTTACCATAATTGTATTTGATAATAAATGGGTTGTAGCGGGTGTGAGCGCGCTGATTATTATTGCTTCGGTGTTGGTCCTTACACATCCCGGGGCTTTGCCGGAAGCAGGACCGGTAAGTGCCGGACGAATAGGGAGCAATATTGCATTATCTTTACTTTTTACCGTATTAGCCCTTTATTTTTTTAAAAGCATCCAGCAGGATTATCAGCAGGAAATTGAAAAACAAAAGCAGGCTTTATTCCTGATGAACCGGGATAAGGAGAAATTGTTCTCCATTATTGCACACGACATCCGTAACCCTTTAACCAGTTTAGAGGCACTGATGGGGCAATTTCAGGAAGGTATGTTAAGCGGGGAGGAGCTGAACGAAGCTTCTGCTGTGATCCGGCACCGGGTATCGGGCCTTAATAAGACTATGGATAACCTGCTTCGCTGGAGCACGCTGGGAATGCAGGGAATAAAAACACATACGCAGCATTTTCTTATTTTGCCCGTTCTGGAGGAGGTCATCCAGCTTTTTAACGCAGTGACCGGGCAGAAGAAGCTGCAGATTGAAGTACAGGCGCCCGACGGGCTATCCGTTTATGCTGACCAGGACCAGGTTGCAGTTATTCTGCGCAACCTGATTAGTAATGCATTGAAATTCAGTTACGAGGGCGGGAGCATTGTGGTTTCGGCAGATAAAAAAGATGATCAGGTATTGATCCGGGTTACCGACCAGGGAGTGGGTATGGATGAACAGCGCACCAGAACATTATTTGCAGGATTGCTGCAGCCGGGTTTCGGAACGTATGGTGAACGGGGAGCGGGCCTTGGACTATTATTGTGCAAAGAGTTCGTCCAGCTGAACAAAGGTACTATCTGCGTGGAAAGCCAGGAAGGAAAAGGAACTGTTTTTATCCTGACTTTACAGGAGGGACTGTTCATAAAAGAAAATGTGCCGGTAAGCTAAGTTTTGAGCGTATACCCCTCTCAACCGGCCTTCATAAAAGTGTTTCGAAAAAGAATGATTAGAAAGATATTCACAACAATTATAGCTTATCTGGAGAAAAAAGCGTCTATCGGTACTTATCCGGGAATGTCTTACCTGGAAGAGCGGCGGACCAGGTTGCTGAATCTGATTGCCCTTCCCTGTATTCCGCTGATGTTTTTTTTCTGTATTGTAAATTTAGTGCAGGGCCGCTATATATTATCAGCAATTAATCTGGCGAATACGCTTTCATCAATATTTGTGCTGGTATTGCATTACCACAGGCGGTATTATTTTGCCCGGTTATTCCTGTTGGGGTTTAATCTTGCTTTTTTTACCATTGCAGGGCTGTATTTTCATAACGGCGCTGAATTTTTCCTGCTAAGCATCCTGCTTGTGACCATGTTGGTCTATGACGAAGGGTGGCTGGAGATAATACTTTGTATAGTGGTTGTGCTGGCCATCCTATTGGTGATCTCCTACCCGCAACCTCCTGTGCTGGGAGCACCTGTTTCAAAAAGCCGGGTATTTATAAATATTCTCAGCGTTACTGCTTTTATTGTCTTTGTTATCTTGTTTTTTAAACGTATACAATACGGTTATCAAAATCAAATTGAAAGCCAGCGGCAGGTGCTGCAGGCTATGAATCAGGACAAGGAAAAGCTATTTTCTATAGTAGCGCATGATATCCGCAGTCCGCTCGTTACGTTACAATCTTTGCTGGATCATTTTCAGGAAGGACTGCTTACTGCGGATGAATTGCTGCAATCGGCCAATTTATTAAGAGACCGGGTGGCCGGTTTAAATAGCACGCTGGATAATTTACTGCGCTGGAGTACACTGGGTATGCAAGGCATGCAAACACAGCGGCAGAACTTTTACCTGCTGCCCATTCTGAAAGAAGCGATTCAGTTCTTTGACCTGCTTGTAGCGCAAAAGGACCTGCAGATCCATACCCGGGTACCGGAAACCGCCGTGTTGTATGCAGACCGGGATCAGGTATCGGTCATTCTCCGGAACCTGATCAGCAATGCCGTGAAATTCAGTTTTACGGGAGGTATAATAACGATT
>DASVMC010000894.1:0-7108 GCA_036384555.1 Niabella sp.
CTCATCAGTGCCGCCGCCTGCAAACAGCCTTCCGAACACCGCTTTGCGGATGGCTTTTTTGAGCGTGATATTGATCACCTTCCCGATCTTGCTCATATCGCCATCGTTGTTGAAATCTATCTGCTCCCTGTCGTCCATCACCTGCACTTTATCGATCATATTGCTCGGGAGATTACGCGTGGCCATCTGAGGGTTATCGCCAAAGAACCGTTTGCCATCTACCAGCAGCCGGTTTACTTTCTGTCCGTTCACCATAATATCGCCGTTCTCGTCTACCGTTACGCCGGGGAACTTTTTGAGAAGGTCTTCCAGTAAAGCATTCGGAAGGGTTTTGAAAGCAGAGGCATTGAACTCGATGGTATCGTTCTTGATCACGACCGGCGGCCTTTCAGCAACCACGATCACTTCATCCAGTTGTTTGGTGGTATAGGTAAGGATAAGTTGCCCCAGATGGACCACGGGTTCTTTTTCTGTAAGGATAAAATCTTTCCTGAAGGCATCATACCCCGAATAGGTTACCAGTAACCTCAACGGCAGGCCCAGCGGAAGGCCGGGTACTTTGAAGTCACCTGTTTCGGTGCTCAGGCGATAAGTGACAATACTGGTATCCCTGGCCCGGAAAATGGTAACGGTGGCGAGTGCCAGGTTTTTCTTTCCAACACTATCGGTGATCTTCCCGGTAATAGTCCCGGTTTGTGCATACAGGGAAACAGCAGCGATTAACGCAGCCAGGGAAAACAAATATTTCATAAGCAGGGCCTGGTATTCAGTTATGTTGAATATAAAGACGTCTGGTTTGACAAAAAGTTGCAAAAATCGGTCCACTTTTTTTGCCGGTGGCTGTACGGCTCCTTATGTTACCTTTATTACCTGCCTTCAATGAGTACATAAAGCGATACACCTGCATGCCCTGGGATCCTGATACATATAACCGGTTTAAGAACATCCGGTACCAGCCTTTTTTTGATTTGCTGGAACTGGTTTCTGCTGATGGCCTGGAGCAGGGGCTGGATATAGGTTGCGGTACCGGCGAACAGACAGGCATCCTTGCCGAAAAGTTTGCGCATGCGGATTTCCTGGGTATTGATGCATCGCCGGAAATGCTTTCTGAAAGCATGCCCTTCCGGCGCAACAATCTCCGCTTTGAGCAGACTGCCGTGGAAACATTCATGAATTCAGCCAAACCCCATAGCTGGGGACTTGTTTTCAGCAATGCTGCCCTGCAATGGTCCGACAACCATGAAGACCTTTTTGCCCGGCTGATAACGCTCCTGGATGAGCATGGCCAGTTGGCAGTGCAAATGCCTGTGCAGAAGGAGAACCTGCTGAATACAATATTATTAGAACTGGTACAGGAAAAACCGTTTGCTGATATGCTGGATGGCTGGAAAAGGGAATCACCCCTGCTCAGCATTGACCAATATGCGCAGATCATGTTTGAGAATGGCCTGCAGGATATACAGATCATCCAGAAAGTATACCCGATCATTGCCGACAGCGCTGACAGGTTGTTCGATTTTATTGCAGGCTCTTCGCTGATACCGTATATGGAAAGGCTGCCGGAGAGCGGACGGGAACATTTTATTACTGCGTATAAGCAACGGATACAAACGGTATTCAAACGGTTTCCTGCCATATACGCGTTTAAACGGTTGCTGCTATACGGGCGTAGGAAGGACTGATGGTTCTGTTAGTTTCATTTCATTATACGATTTTGTAAAGCCTGTAAGCGCAGGAAGTATCTCTCGTCGCGCAATCGTTTTCGTATTTTAGTAAAATTTTAGACAGGTTTTTAGTCTTCATCTTGTCTAAATTGGCAGCTCATTGATCAAGCCCCCTATGATGAAAAAAGCAGCAGCCATCACAACACTGTTTTTATCTGCATTGTTACTCATTTCCCTGCAAACATGGGCAAGCGGAAATGCACAACCTCCCTTTTACAATGTACGCGATCATGGCGCCATGGGAGATGGCAGATCGCTGGATACGAAAGCGATCAATGCTACTATCGAAGCGGCTTCGCGTGCCGGGGGCGGTACCGTTTATTTTCCCGCTGGTAATTATGTAACGGGTTCTATACGGCTGAAAAGCAATATTACTTTGTACATAGATAAGAGCGCAGTGATCGTAGCAGCTTTCAAAGAAGATTCCACGGAGTATGATACAATAGAAGCGCATCGCGATAACAGGGACAAATACACGGATCTCGGCCACAACCGTTTTCAGAACAGCCTTATCTGGGGCGAGAACCTGCACGATATTGCGATTATCGGCGGCGGAACGATCTGGGGAAAAGGATTGCTGGGCGGGGAAGTGAAAGGCGGAAGCAACTACGCCAATAAATCGATAGCACTGTTGTTATGCCGCAATGTGCTTATACAAAATATTACCATCAGGCATGGCGGATGGTTCTGCATACTCGCCACCGGCGTGGATCACCTTACGATAGATAATATAACGCTGGACACGAACCGCGATGGAATGGATATCGATTGCTGCCAGTGGGTGCATATTTCAAACTGTACGGTCAACTCCCCATCGGATGATGCGATCTGTTTAAAAAGTTCATTCGCACTGGATTATCCGAGGATGACAAAAAACGTGACGATCACCAACTGCATCGTAAGCGGCTATTTTGAAGGAAGCGTATTGGATGGGACTTACAAAAAAGATTATCGCAAAGCGCCCACAGGACGTATCAAAATGGGTACCGAATCGAATGGCGGTTTCCAGAATGTGGCGATCTCAAATTGTGTATTCGATCATTGCCGCGGACTCGCACTGGAATCCGTGGACGGGGCGCTGCTCGAAGACATAACGGTCAGCAATATTACAATGCGTGATGTAACCAATTCGCCCTTTTTTATACGCCTGGGCGCAAGAATGCGCGGGCCTGACAGCCTGGTGATAGGCCAGTGCAGGCGTATCATGATCAGCAATGTAAACGTTTACAATGCAACCGATGACAGTTCGGCTGCTATCATCAGCGGCATACCGGGTCATGATATCGAAAATGTCGAGTTCAGCAATATCCATATCTATTACAAGGGCGGCGGCACAAAAGACATGGACACGATCCATGTGCCCGAATTCGAAAAGCGTTACCCCGATCCCAATAAATTCGGCGTCATTCCCGCATACGGCTTTTTCATCCGCCACGTAAAAAACATCACGATGCGGGACGTAACGATAGCGTTTCTAAAAGATGATCACCGTCCCCCCTTCATTCTTTCCGAAGTAACCGGCGCAACCTTCCGCCATGTAAAAGCGCAGAAGGTGAAGGAAGCGCATTATTTTATGCTGGACAGGGTAAAGGATTGCAGACTGCAGGATTTTGAAGGGTTGAAGGATAGGGTGTGGAAGGATGTGGGGAAGAAATGGTTGTAAGTGGCAATGGGTTCGTTGGATACAAATAAAAAAGGAGTATGATTTCATACTCCTTTTGTGATCCCGCTGGGGGATCCTGAATATTATTCTTATGTAGTAGATAAAACTACTATGATTTACTCTCTGGAAGAACTACTGTAAATGTACAACTATTTTTAACAAGCAAAGATTTTTTTTACATTTTTTGGTCATCCAATACTTTGCAATTGTATTGGACATTTTTTGAAATTATTCTGCTCACTTGGAATCCACTTTGAAATTTTGCCTCTCATATCATGGTACCTTTGCAAAAGGTACCCTACTTGTTTACGTTTTTACCAAGTGAATAAGAGACTATCAAAGAGGTCTGAATCGTTGCTTGGGTCACATAAAGCTAGGTTGGCAATTTTTTAGTCATCAGTTAAAATTGATTTGCACAGAAAGAACAGTGCGATTCCTAAGAGGCGAGAAGTGATAGGTGAACCAATAAGCTGGTTATCACTAAGGAATAGCTGCTTGAGCTTGGATATAACTTTCAATATTATGCAGAACATATCTGCTATAAAGCCAACGATCATTATTTTTGCTTTAACCTGAGCTATGTTATGCCGGAAGACAGATTCTACAAATTACTCGACAGGGATCCTTTTCAGTTTAAGATAGATTTAAACAATCCTTTTCTTAACCGGCCCAAGCTTGTCTATGTAAGGACCATCTACCTGGAAGGGGCATCTGAATATTAGCCACCACTTTGGAGTTCTAGAGAACCAACATAATTTGTATTCTTCATCTAAAGCTATTATCTTACGGACAATCAGATCATCCCCCCCCGGATAGTCGGCTATATTTTGGCTTAAGATGTTATGAAGGTTGTTCCGCCAAAATTCTGCCCGCTTACTCACTCTTAGCAATAGTTTAATAAATAATAAATCATGAGTAAGAAAAGTAGTAATATCCTTGAGCCTATAGCCATAGGTGTAGCCGGAGTTGTTTCAGCCGGCACAATTTCTTACTGGCAGAAATTAACAAGTTCCGCTATAATTGTCGTAATCTTTACAGGAGTATCATCAATTGTGGTAAATGAGGTGATTCTTTTTTTGTTTAACAAACTACCCAAACGATTTGCATGGTCAAGAAAACTTGTTGATAAAAAGGCGGCTTATGAGGGATTCTATTTAGAGATTAAAAATGTCAATAATATCCGAACTTATGCTGTCGTTTGTTTAAATTATTGCGTACAGACGGACGACTATCAATTATCTGGAACCGCAGTTGAACAGGATGGGAGGATAAGCATTAATTGGAAAAGCAATTTTGTAAAAATTGATACCGCTACCCAACAAATTATCTATTCGCAAACCGGTCATTTTACACATACCAGCGACGGTAAAATATTTGACGGCGTTACGTATATGAACTTTAACTATTTTCTGAATAAAAATCTTATGGCTGGAATTGGACACTACATAGATACGATTCCAGCTAAATCAGATTTTCTTTTTTTCAAAATCTCAAAAAAAGACTGCAAGGAGCTGCTCAATAAAGATACAATTGAAAAAATATCAGACTATGGCATTTTTGTAAAAAGGTACCATGAAACTAAAGCAGAACTAATATTTTCATGGGAACATAAACTTTAAAAATTGGCAAACGGGAACCTTCTATATATTTTAATTACTGCTAAGTGCCCGCTAAACTGTTCGTTTTGCATGACTAAGGATTTTCACAGAGATGAAAATATAGAATTAAATGAAAATGCGCTTCAAAGTTTGTACAATTTGTCTGCTGTTTGCGATAAAATCTGCATAAGTGGCGAAGGAGATCCGCTTGCTAATTGGCAAGCTATCCCTCAAATAATTGGAAGTAATCCGATCAATGTTCATTACGAACTGATTACTAGCTCTTATTGGGCAAGAAATAAAACTAAATCATTTTTGCAAGAACTCGATTTATTGTGTAGTCAGAAAAAATCAACACTGTCATATCGTATCAGTGTGGATCAATTTCATGCTGAACAGACTGAAAGAGATGTTTTAGAGACATTGATAGCCATCTTTCTATCCAATGATTTTAAAAACATATCCTTGCAAATTCGTTCAGTTACAGGCCAGGAAGGCTATCTATTTGATCGTATCGCAAAGCTTATGAATAAACACTTCATTTCATTTTATTTTCACAAGATTAATGATCTAGAATCGGAGATCATTACAAGTAAATTTAATATTAAGATACAATTTAAACCTACTGTTAATCCTAGCGAGTTTAATTATATCGACAACTGGACGATTGATAAATATATTGAGTATATTGAGAGAAGGAGAGGAGTGCCCTTTCACATTGGTCTTTTGAATGATTCATTGTCAGACCCACTATTCGATATTACCATAAATCCTAATGGCGATCTTGTATTATATGGAGCCGAACCTTTTACAATTGGAAACATCACAAAAGAGATTTTTAGTTGTGAGATGATCGCGCAGAAAATTAGAATGAATGAAGACTTAAGTGAATTAATGAGTTATAGATTTGTTGATTTAATTCATTTATGGCGCAGGAACAAACAAAGGGCTATATTAATTGATAGAATAAACAATCCGTTTTGGATTGTTAGGAACCTGTATAAAGAAAAGCTTTTACCTAAATAGAATGACACTTATTTCCCTTAGCGGCCCTTGCGGTTCAGGAAAAAGCACTTTGATTAAAATGCTTGGTAGCAAATTCGATTGCTTAGGAGTCAACTATAGAAGCAGCAAAGGAGCAGATCTTGATCCTACTTCTTATGAATCTAAATTAGCTTATTCGCGCAGGTGGTTTCAGGCTGTTCTTGGAGAAGCCCAGAAAGGAAAAACACTGATTGTTTCGGATCGCTCTCCCTTTGATTCAGTTGGATATTTGAAAACGATGCAGGACAAACTTAAAACTGAAGTTCTATCAAACTTTGCGATGTTGGCATCACAAGGAATTTTCCATTTTGCAATTCTCATCACCGCTTCGAGCGAGCAATTGAAGAGACGAATCAGAAGCAGAATCGAGAATGGTGAACGGAATGATTTCTTAACAAATAAGGAATTGCCATTGTTAGATAAATCTTTGAAATATTTTGCGGACAATGTTTCTTTTTTTGATTTTGTGGTAGATACCTCAGATGCCGATCCTGTCCAAAGTGCTATTGAAATTGAAGCATTGTTTTTTAAACTTGCTCATAGATGAAATAGGGATTACTTAGAGATTGAAAGCATCATTCTAAATTGGCGAGTATGGGTGTCAGAAACGGAGGCCGCTAGTTCAAAACCCCGCGGCTTTTGTGTGTCCATTATTCCTATCCCACATCTTCCCTCCGCACAGAAAAGGAAGGGTCAGTGCGTACAGTAAAATGTGATTTCGTTGACCACCTGATTCCGGTTTAGACAAATAACCTAAAGCAAAGCCAATTATTAATATATCCGATTATTTTTTGTGGGCGTTGCAAAGAAGAATTGAACGCGGTGAAAAAAGGTATGCTGATTTTTTAGAAACGCAGATCAGCAGCGTGACGAACCTGTATTTTGAAGAAGATGAAGCCGCAAAGTAGGGGCATAAAAAAAGCCCATTTTCACACTCAGAAGGATACCCTTCAACGGCTTGGAGCCGACCTTCATGTGATACAGGCGATACAAATATACGATAAATAGTTGTAAAACCAACTCCTTTATGAAAAAACGCAAGGCTCGGTTATCATCCTGGAAAATCGAGCCTCGAACCT
>DASVMC010000895.1:0-6410 GCA_036384555.1 Niabella sp.
ATCTTTTAAGATCCCTGCGGTTTGAATTGAATGAACGGCTTAAGGTTAATGAAAATGTGCTAGGCATTACCAGTGTATTACCCGGTGAGGGAAAAACATTTCTTGCGGGCAGTTTGTGCTATGCCTTTGCCATGATGGGAAAAAATGTTTTATTAATAAGTGATGAAGGAGCCTCTTTAATGGATCTGGTTTCCAATAAAAAGAATAAAAGAGAGGCTTCACAGGGGTTTGAATCCTTTATTGTAAAAAAGGAAATTGAAGTTGAGGACCGGATCACTATCCTGAATAGGAACCCTTCAACAAGCTCCTTGCTTGAGCTAAGAGATAATAAGAGCCTTGAGGCAGGATTCAGAGTGCTGAAAGATACGTTCGATGTAGTTATTGTGGATATAGGGAGTGCACAGGATCTGCACAGCGTAAAAGAATGGCTGATGTTTTGCGATCATAGTGTGGCTATATATGAGGCGGGCAATAAGTTAACTGGACAGCATAGAGAGGTAATACGTTTTTTATCTTCACAACCCGGCTTCCTGGGATGGGTGCTCAATAAAGTTCAGTTCAAAAATCATTACCGGATTACTGGGAAAGTGTAGGCTTAAAAATGTGGTGGTCTTTCCAAACAATAAAATTATCAAAAAAAGAATATACGTTTATTGCTTTAGGAGCAATAACAGCTATTTTATTCTGTATTTTAAGCGTTTGGAAAGGAGATATTCTATTTTTCTTTATCCCGGTGATGCTGCTTGTTGCCTTTGCCTTTTTAGTAATCCTATTCAGAGAACCGTTGACAGGATTGATTACCACGATGGTTTATTGTTTTTTGATGGGTATTCCTGCCAGAGAAATAGGAGGGCTGGCCTATGGCATTGGCATTGAATTGTTTTTATTGCTCACGTGGCTTTCTGTATGGTATAATGCCAAACGATATGATCTTTCTGTGTTGCGCAATGATTTGATCGTTTTATTCCTTGTTTGGTTCGCATTAAGTGTGCTGGAGATCGTGAATCCCTCCGGTGCTACTGTAAGAGGCTGGCTGCAGGAGATCAGGAGTGCTGCATTATACCCTATATTGATTGCAGGATTGGGTAGCGTTTTGCTGAATAAGAAAAAGCATGTTAATATTTTCATTCGTTTAGTTGTAGCCCTTTCATTGTTAGCTGCTTTTAATGGAATCAAGCAGAAGTATATTGGACCTTCCCGTGGAGAACAGGCTTTCCTGGACAATGGAGGCGCTGAAACGCATATACTGGGTGGACAGTTAAGGGTATTTTCTTTTTATCAGGATGCCGGCCAGTTTGGCGCTTCCATGGCTGAATTCATCGTTATTGCATTAGTATTGGCAATAGGATTAAAGCGTTTTGGCAAGCGGGCTTTTTACTTTTTGTGCGTACCAATATTTGCATACGCGATGCTTATTTCAGGCACAAGAGGGTCCTTTTTTGCATTGATATTTGGCGCTGCTTTTGCACTATTGCTCACAAGGAATTTTAAGGCACTGATTATCGGAACTCTTTTCCTGGCTGCCTTTATCGGCTTTCTGAAATTTACAACTATTGGTAATACCAACTATGGTATATTCAGGTTACGCACGGCGGTAGATCCACAGGATGCTTCCCTAAACCTCCGCTTTATTAATCAGCAAAAACTGTCTGAATATTTAAAAACCAAGCCTTTGGGTGGTGGCTTGGGTGTTATAGGTGCTTTTGGGCATAAATATAATCCCGGGCAGTTTCTTTCTACTATAGAGCCGGACAGTTATTGGGTAAAAGTGTGGGCTATGTATGGGATTGTTGGTTTTACATTCTGGTTTTGTATGATGATGTACCTGTTGGGTAAATGCTGCGGTTTTATCTGGCGCATCAGGGATCCAGATCTAAAAGTAAAGATGATCGCTCTTGGTGCAGGAGTTGCAGGTATATTTTTGTGCAGTTATGGGAATGAGGTTATTAACAATATGCCTTCGTCAATTATTGTTAATCTGTCGTTTGCCATTATCTTTAATGCAGCAAAGATTGAAGAAAATGAAAAACAGAGTACTATTGATGCCGTTGCTCTATAATATTAAATTTAAAATGATAAAAGATGCCGTTCCTGATTTTTGCAATCCCTGGTATTTTATGCTTCATATGGGGCGTAGTAAAGGGATATAAGAATTATAAATCTACTAATTGACTGCTCCAGCTTTTTTCAGAGAGTATATAAAACCCAAAAAGAAGAGAATATACAGTAAATGTTTATCTGGTATACGATACAACTGATCGCTGGGGTCCATTTAGTGCTTCCCTTGTTTTTTTATTTGCTTTTCAATATTGTAAAGAAGAAGCCGGCAAGTGCGCAAACAACGGCTCTTAACGAAGAAATTGGTATTATAGTGACCGCTTACCAGGAAATAGCCCATATACCAGCAACAGTTCAGTCGATCCTTGATTGCAAATACTCCCATTTTGTCTGTTATGTAGTATTGGATAATTGTGATGATATTTCCTCACTGCAATTTACAGACGACCGTGTTGTACTGCTGAAACCTTCCACTGTTTTAGGCGGTAATGTTTATTCACATTTGTATGCTATCGATCATTTTATTCGCCCGCATAAATATTTTACAATTATAGACAGTGATAACCTGGTTGAAGAAAATTATCTCACCCAGATTGCAGGTACGCTGCAGCAGGGATATACGGCTGTACAGGGTATCAGAGAAGCTAAGAATCTGAATACTCAATATGCCTGTCTGGATGCAGCCAGAGATCTGTATTATCATTTTTATGATGGCTTGGTTTTGTATCGCCTTGGGTCTTCTGCAACACTGGCAGGATCTGGTATGGCTTTTGAAACGGAGTTGTATAAAGAATGCCTGGGTATAAAACAGGTGTCGGGGGCAGGATTTGATAAAGTGCTCCAGTATGAGATTGTAAAAAGGAATGTTCGTATTGCTTATAATGATCAGGCTATAGTTTATGACCAGAAAACGGCTCATCCAGAGCAACTGGTGAACCAGCGGGCAAGATGGATCAATACGTGGTTTAAATATTTCAGTTATGGATTTGATCTGCTTTTCCGAAGCCTCAGGTACAGAAGCTGGAATCAATTGCTATTCGGATTGATTCTTTTAAGACCGCCCTTATTTATGTTGCTTTCTGTTGCGTTTTTGTTTATGGTTGCCAATTTATTTCTTAGTCCGTATATTTCGTTGATATGGGGCGCTGGGCTTTTGTGTTTTATACTGGGCTTTACTCTGGCCTTATACTATTACAAAGCGGATAAAAAAATTATCAATGCATTAAAACGGATTCCTTTTTTTATTTATTATCAATTTGTTTCCCTTTTTTATTCAAGGAAAGCCAACCAACGATCAGTTGCTACCAGGCATTTTACAAATCATGATTAATTTTTACTAAATTTCGCTATATGTTAAGGGGCAGAGATATAATCATAGTTGGGCAGCAACCCTGGGATACGGAAATCGGCAGTAATTGTAAGGATGTTGCTTTGGAATTCAGTAAACATAACAGGGTATTATATGTTAATTCTCCCTTAGACCGTATTTCAAAACTGAGGTATAAAGACGATCCTAAGATTAAAAGGCGCATTAATGTGATAGCAGGACGTGAGCCGGGTATTGTACAGATCAATAACAGTCTGTATAATCTTTACCCAGACTGCCTTGTGGAGTCCATTAACTGGATTCCCTTTACGGGGCTTTTTAAAAAAATCAATTGGCTGAACAACAAAAAATTTGCTGCATCCATTTTAAAAGCAATAAAGCAACTGGGTTTTAAGGATTACCTGTTGTTTAACGATAATGAGGTGTTTAAGGCCTTTTATCTGAAGGAGCTTCTAAATCCCAGGCTCTCTGCTTATTATTCAAGAGATAATATTGTAGGTGTCAATTACTGGAAAAGACATGGCCAGCAACTGGAGCCGGAATTGATAGCTAAAAGTGATTTGTGTTTGGCCAATTCAGAATACCTTACGGCTTATTGTAAAACATATAACCCGTACTCATTTTGTGTGGGGCAGGGGTGTGATTTTACTTATTTTAATGATGAGGGCTTATCGTTGGCCCCCGAAATAGAGCCTATCGAAAAACCCATCATAGGTTATGTAGGTGCCTTATGGACCTCGAGGCTGGATTTGCCATTGCTGGAATATATTGCGGAAAAAAGACCAGACTGGCATTTTGTATACATCGGACCAGAAGATGAAAAATTTAAAAACAGCAAGCTACATAAAATGCCAAATGTTTATTTCTTGGGAGTAAAGAAACCAGAGAGCCTGGCCTCCTATATTAAAGGTTTTGATGTATGCATGAACCCCCAGTACGTCAATTCAATAACCATTGGAAATTATCCAAGGAAAGTAGATGAGTACCTGGCTTTAGGAAAGCCAACTATTGTAACCAAGACAGAGCCTATGCTCGATTTTAAAGAATATGTATTTTTGGCGAATAATGAAAGCGAATATATTGAGGGCATTCAAAAATTATTAGACACAGATAACGAAGAACTTCGAAAAAACAGAAAAGCATTTGCTCTGTCTCATAGCTGGGAGAACAGTGTCAATAAAATGTCAATGGCTTTTGAAAAGGTTGACGGCAAAAGAAGAGCGTCCGATCCTGATGGTCAATAAACCTTTATACCTTTGTTGCTTCGCTAAAAACAGTTTGCCGATATCAGAGCCGGGTGATTTTAAGAAGTGCTTTCTTTAGCTTGGTATGCACTTTTTTTAGAAAACGTTTATTGCCGTTTCTTAATTTGAAGTTCTTAAAGGGTGTTTGATTCAGGTAGCTGAAGAAAAGTTCCCTGTATTTGGGGCTTGACTTGTAAGTTGTAAAGATTGGTTTTATATCTAAAAAATGAATAATTTTCGGATTTTCTATTTCTTTAAATGCGAAATTATTCCATTCTGGATCTATTTCCAGCCACTGGTTATATAACACTACGTTTAATCCATACTGATCCGCATAATTTACATACTCCCTGTTCTCATGTAAAGCCTTCATTACTCGTTGAGCTACCTGCTCTTTGCGCCATCGCTGTGCATTGATAAGCAATACACCAGAATTAAAATACTTTGTATCAGCTGGTATGCCAAGCTCTTTATAGTTGGGTATGCCGGCCCAGGAACAACTGACCGTTTCCTGTACATCCAGTATTGCTCCAAAAAGATAATGTTGCAGATCTATGTTCAACAGATCGGAGATATCTGCCTGTACAAGGGTGTCAACATCAAGGTAAATGATCTTTTCCGCTTCTTCCGGTACTACATAAGGAGCAAAAATTCTCAAATAGGCCGTAAGTGGAAATCCGGTTTTATCAAGAGGAAGTGTAATACCCGCTGGAATAGATTTTTTTGAAGGCACCCAGCTAAGTATAATCTTGTCTGAATGGACAGATTGCCGGATCTTTTCCTTATTCTTCGCAGATACACCGTCATCAATAACAGTAAAGTGTATTCTTTCCGGTGTTTTATGATTGATTTCAACGGATTTTAAAAGTGCTGCCAGCAATACTGCATAATGATTATCTGTTGCCGCTACAATATGTATTGTTTTGTCCATAAATTTTATTTTTTAATGCACGGAAACCATTGGATCTTACTGGGATTGCTTCCTGATATATTTTTGATAGAATTCCGGATAAAAATGAATGGCGTATTTCCAGGGATTGAACCAGTTTACATTAAATAATTTCCGTAAAATGACCTGAGTAATCAGAAAGCTGCAAATAGCACTAAGCAATGCTGCATAGGCAGCCCCCATAGCTCCGTAATTTTTTATAAATATTAAGTTGAGGCCTACCACCAATGCTATGTTAAACAGCATAATATAAAAATTGATTTTTGTCTTTCCTGCTGCGGCAAGTATCGGACCCGTCTGGGTGGCATAAGGCGCCAGGATACAACTAAGCACCGTGATTTTTAAAAGTGGCGCTGAGTCTGAAAATTTATCTCCGCCCACAAACAGAATCACAAAGTCAGAAAGGATAAAAAGCACAATAACGACCGGTACCAGGATACTTAATATTACACCTACTGATTTTTCATATAAATATTTAGCAGAAGCGATACCTTCTGTTTCAATTCGGGAGGCACTTTGCGGAAAAACCACAGTAGCCATTGCTGTAGCCGGGATACTGGTTAAGCCCGTCACCCGTACAGCTACGTTGAAAGAGCCGGTTGCTGCTTTTGATAACATAGAGCCCAACATCATCTGGTCAATAGAGCCGGTAATAACCGCCGTTAATGAAACACCAAAAGTATATTTTCCGAATCCGAATATTTTTTTTATCCAGTTCCTGTCTACTTTTAAGGTGAATTTGATGTATTTGCGGGTAAAATAGTAAGCTAGTAAGGTCGCTATAAATACATTAATGATCTGGACAATGGCAAGAGAAGTAAGTGTGATTTTC
>DASVMC010000896.1:0-9520 GCA_036384555.1 Niabella sp.
ACGGCCGATCTGAACATTGACATGGTAGGAAGAACAGATACGATCCATGAAAACATGACAGATTCCGTAAGCTATGTATATGTAATTGGTGATGATAAACTCAGTACAGACCTTACACCCATTACCGAAACTGTAAACAGCAAATACACAAAACTGGTATTAGACCGCAAATACAATGATCCTAATGATCCTGAGCGTATTTACTACCGTAGCGATCATTATAATTTTGCAAGAAAAGGGGTGCCGATCATTTTTTATTTCGATGGCATACACAGGGATTATCATCGGCCGACAGATACAATTGATAAGATCAATTTTTCACTGATGGCCCGCCGCGCACAATTGGTTTTTTATACAGCGTGGGAAATGGCTAACAGGGATGAAATGCTGAAACGCGATTTGAAATTACCGGAATAGGCCCAATAAAAATAGTGGCTGTATTCAAAAAGGTTGCCAGCCTGAGCCCGGCCGGTCCGGCTGGGCTTCTATGAAGGCGAATACTTTGGTTGTCCTATTGAGCTTGCCGAAATATTGACAACCAACCCGACTTTACTACAAACTTTTTTTATTAAACTGCTGTGGCAGGTTATTAGCGCTTATTGCTTTTTAGGTTCTTGTCAGTTCATTTTTTCTTATTCTATAAGAATCTGAAAAGCAATGCGCCATTCTATGCGGCTTTATTTTTTGCTGCTCTGGCATTACACTACTTTCTTTACGGCCAGTCTGCCGCTGTTAATAGCCAATACCACGTCACTAAAAGCCATGATGAGTGCCCCAAACATGGGGGTTAACAATCCGAATGCTGCCACCGGTATGGCAATAATATTGTAGGAAAAAGCCCAGAAAAGATTTTCTTTAATGGTCTTAAAAGTATGTTTACCCAAACCCATTGCCAATGGCAGGTTTTTTAAACCATGATTGGTCAATACCACCTGCGCGGTCTGCATGGTTATCTGGGATGCATCACTCATGCTGATGCCGATAGTTGCCTTGGCTAAGGCGGGTGCGTCATTAATCCCATCCCCCACCATTGCCGTAGGCAGCTGTGCATTCTTTTCTCCGATGATCTGCAGCTTTTCTTCGGGTCTTTTTTCAGCAATCACCTCATCGATGTCCAATTCCTCAGCAATTTGTCTGGCCTTTGCAAGCCGGTCACCGCTCAGCAATATGGTTTTAATGTTTTTACTGTGAAAATAATTGACCACCTGTTTTGCTTCAGGTCTTAATTCGTCTTTCAGATCAATTGTACCGATCAGCCGGTTATTTTTGGTTACATAAATGCTGTGATTTTCTTCTGGTGTCTGGCCGGCCGCAATAACATAAGAGCCCGCGCTGTATTGATTGCCTTCTTTATCAATAGCGATCATCCCCAACCCCTTTTCTTCACGGATGGTTTTCCAGCGGATCTCTTTGCTGCCCTTCCAGGCACTTGCCGTACTTTTTGCAACCGGATGATTGGAGTATTTTTCTAAAGAATAAACGACAGACCGGAAGATATCCTCTTCAAGGGTGGTATCAAGGATCTTAAAATCCGCAATAGAAAAATTACCGGTGGTTAATGTACCCGTTTTATCAAATACGACCTGTTTTATATCTTTAAAGCGCTCCAGCGTTGTTGCATTGCGGAACAGGACGCCGTTACGGGCTCCACGCCCGAGTCCTACGGCAATAGCAGCCGGAGTAGCCAGCCCCATTGCGCAGGGGCAGGCAATTACCAATACGGCAATTGCACGCATAAGGGCAGGGGTAAAGTCCCCCAGTATAAACCAATTAATGAGAAGGGCAAGAAGTGCTATGAGCAGCACCAGCGGCACAAAAACGGCGCTGATCTTGTCGGCCATCTGCTGAACCGGGGGCTTTTCGCCCTGGGCCTCCTGTACCATATTAATAATACCTGCCATAACCGTGTTATTTCCAACAGCGGTAACCTGGGCTTTAACCGTGCCTTCTACCAACACGCTGCCACCGATCAGCTTGTCTCTTGATTGTTTTTTTACGGGAATACTTTCCCCTGTTATGATCGCTTCATTAATGGTTGCATCGCCCCAGAGGATCTTGCAGTCTGCCGGCACCTGCTCGCCGTTTTTTATCAGGATCAGATCGCCTGTTCTTAAGGCATCACTTTCAACCGGAAATATATTTTCATTATGCTCCTGGTCATAGGCAATCATATTGGCCATTACTACCTGTGTTTGCGCCAGTTTTTTTAATTGTGCCTGAGTGGATGTAACAGTATGCTCCTCCATATAATTCCCCAAAAAAACCAGCGTAATTACAGTAACAGCGGTTTCATAAAAGATATAGGCATGCTGGTGCGTCAATGTTCCGTAAAGGCTATAAATAAATGCGGCCAGTGCCCCGATCGTTACCAGCACATTCATATTCGGCATTCTGTTACGGATGCTCTTAATAGCACTGACACCAAAATAGGACATGCCTACTGCCAGTACGGGAAGCGTTAAGATAAACTGTACCCAGGGTTGCATTAACCAGGTAGTATGCATAACTGGCAGCATGTGCAGCATAAGAACTAGGGTGAACGGCAAACAAAACCAGAAACGCTGCATATTGGTTTTAAGGAAACCGTTCTTTTTATTGTGCAGCTGTTCATGATCAGCTTTTTCTGCCTGCCCCTGGCCGGCTGCTGCAACTGTATATCCGAGTACAGATATGCCTTTGGAAAGCGCTGCTTCACTGGCTTGACCGTTAAGATCAAAGCTCACGACTCCGGTTGCAAAATTCACCTTCACGTTTTTCATTCCCTCTTTTTCCAGGTATTTATTAATGGTCAGTGCGCAGGTAGGGCAATCCATTCCCTGCACCGTCCACTTTATTTTCTCATTTGTTTCCATACCTGCAAAGGTACCACAACAACACAGGCAATGCTGTTGGCATGCGGGGTTTTATTAATACCATGTTGCAGAACACTTCTTTTTTATTGTAACCGGGTTTCAAAAGCTTTGTAAACGGATACGCTTTCTATTAAAGGAATTATTCAGGCTGAACCTGGCCTGATTGCTTGATGCGAAACAGGGATGTGTATAGATAATGTCTAATGCGTTTTTCAGAAGAGGTCTTTCCGGAGCGGGGGACTTCGGGAGCGCAACGTTTGTTATGATAGCTAAAGCGGGATCTGTTACATAGCAATCGTTTCTTCTCTTTGCTTTTCATCAATGACGATGGTTCTGGTCCACCGGTCCTGCCATGGATCACAGGGCGTACCTAATGCACTGAACGCACAGAACGGCACAGCCCGGCAAAAGCCACGCAGAAAAGCCGTTTTCGGGGAAATGATACTTCCATCCAGATTAACCGCCCTGGTTTTTGTAACCAGTTTGCCGATAGATCTTCCTTTGAGGGCTGATTCTATTATACCCATATAGAGTGCATACAGAACAAGCGAACATAGCCTGTCCAGGAGGCTTAAACCCTGGTCTCCGTTAGCTAAAGTATCAATAAAGGCAGGTGCCATCAGTGCAATAATAATTCCCAATACAAAGAACAGGCAATAAAATACTACCAGGTCAATCAGAAAATTTGCAAGGCGTTTTCCTGCAGTTGCTCTTATGTATTCATAATCAGTATCAAAGATGGAAACTTGCTGGTTGGCCGCAGAGTCGGGGTACATACATCCTTTTGTTTTAGCAGTTCTTAATTTCAGTAAAATTAAGAATTAAGCAATAGAGGAACAAATCTGTTGAATAAAAACAGGTATATAAGCTGCTTTTAGTTATAGTAGACCAGTATACTCCCTTGGTTAAGGGGTTATGTATATAATCCTCCATTAATGGAAAGCACCTGACCGGTAATATAACCTGCTTCTTTTGTTGCAAAGAAGCCAACGGCATGGGCCACTTCTTCGGGTGTGCCAAAGCGGTTAGCGGGGATCAGCTGTTTCATTTGCCCTTCGTCGATATCTTCGGTCATATCCGTTTTTATAAAACCGGGAGCAACTGCATTCACCGTAATATTTCTTTTACCTACCTCCTGTGCCAGGGCTTTGGTGGCAGCGATCACTCCGCCTTTTGCAGCAGAATAATTGGTTTGCCCTGCAAGGCCTTTTAAACCGGAAAGAGATACTACATTGATGATACGGCCGTAGCGCTGGCGCAGCATGTTTGTAACTACCAGACGGGTAACATTGAAAAAACCACCAAGACTGGTATTTACTACTCCATCCCATTGCTCATCTTTCATCCACATCAGCAGTACATCGTCTTTAATACCGGCATTGTTAACCAGCACTTCAAGCACCTTATCCGGATTAGCCTCTATCCATCCTCCCAGGACCTGTTGTACCGCATCACGGTCTGCCACATCAAAAGCCAGCAACTCGCCATCGGTTCCTGCCTTTTTTACCGCGGCCAGGGTTGCTGCTGCTTTTTCTTTATTGCCTTTGTAGTTAATAAGGATATTAAAACCCTGTTGGGCCAGTTGTATACAAATAGCACTTCCAATACCACGCGATCCTCCGGTTACCAATGCCCAGTTCATATCTTTAGTTTCTTGTTCGTTTTTGTTGCTGATTACCTCCAAAACCCTAAATTTAAAATGGCTGGTTTGCTTTCATAAAATCGCGCACTTTGGCCAGGTCCTTATAGAGCGGGTAATCCTTGCTGAAGCGGGGAAATTCCCTGCGCAGCAGTTCATAAACGGTTTTTGTTTTTGCAGCCATGTGATCATGACGACCCAGGTAATCAATGGCCTGCAGCAGGGTCATGGCCTGTATCGCCAATACTTCATAGGCATTCTCAATCACCTTTTTAGCAATGAGCGCTGCATTGAAGCCCATGCTTACAATATCCTGATTGTCATTATTGTTAGGAATACTGTGTACATACATAGGGAAAGAGAGGGTCTGATTTTCTGCTGTTGTGGAGGTAGCGGTAAACTGAATACCCTGCATCCCGAAATTTAAGCCCAGTACTCCATGATTAACAAAAGGAGGAAATTTCTGGTTCAACCGGGCATTCAGCAAATAATTCAGCTGCCGTTCACTCAGCATGGTCAGTTTAGTGACCGCGATCTTCATTTTGTCCATTTCAAAAGACACGTAATCGCCGTGGAAATTACCGCCATGGAAGATGTTGTGACTGGCCACGTCTACTACCGGGTTGTCGTTGACAGAATTGAGCTCGTCAACCACTATTTGCTCGGATTGTACCAATGTATCGTAAACAGGTCCCAGTACCTGGGTAATGCAGCGTAGTGAGTAATATTCCTGCACCTTATCCTCAAATACATCGTGTTGAATGTTCTCAGGGTTGTATAAATGCTCGGAGCGGCTGCGTATCAGCTGACTGCCTTCCAGAATGCTGCGCATCAGGCGGGCAATGTATTGCTGGCCGCTATGGTGTTTTACCACATTCAGCTCATGGGAGTAATGGTCGTCATATACTTCCATGATCTCATTGGTCATTGCAGAAAGCATAACAGCCCAGTTCAGCAGTTGCTGTGCCTGTGTTAAATTCAGTAAGCCTGCGCCTGTCATTGCGGAAGTTCCGTTGATCAGCGCCAGCCCTTCACGTATCTGTACTTTTAAAGGAGTTAACCCGGCTTTTTTGAAGGCTTCCGCTGCTGGCTGTATGATACCTTCATACCAAACTTCTCCCTCCCCAATAATGCCTAAAGCAAGATGCGCCAGTTGTACCAGGTCGCCGCTGGCACCCACACCACCGTGTTCATAAATGCAAGGCACCAGGTTACTGTTGATCATTGCAGCCAATAACTGTACAAGCTCCGGATCTACACCGGAATATCCCTGCATTAAATTGCTAAGCCGCGCCAGCATTACGGCCTTACCTTGTTGGGCTGGAAGTATTGTACCGCCGCCGCTGCTGTGGCTGCGGATCAAATTATATTGAAGCTCAAGGATATTTTCTTCACTAATCTTGTATTGAGCCATTGGCCCAAACCCGGTATTGATACCATAGATTAGCTTATTGCTGGAGAATTGTTTTAAGAATTCAAAGCTGGTGTTCACCTGCCGTACGGCTGCTTCATCCAGTGTAACAGGCTGGCTTTTCAGTATAACTGCATTAAAGTCCTGCAGCGAAAGCCGTTTTCCGCCTACTATGATCATTTGCTATTTTAAAAATTGGTTAAACAGGCGGCAAAAAAACGAAATATATCACTGGTATCAAAAAAATTATTAAGTAGCTTACAGGTGTTTGTTTGTAAACGCCTGTAAGCTGTAAAAACATAAGGGCTGCTTTGCCCGCAGACGGAGGCGTTAAAACAATTGTTGCCCGCTTGAAATAGCAGCTATATGAAACGGATTTTATCGTTTGTCATTCATTATCACTCAGGCTGTATTCGTTGTTTTCTTCATCTTCTTCACCTTTATCCTCGTCCTCATCATCCAGCTCTTCGCCCGGAATGTCCAGGTCCTTTCCGGAAACGGGAGCACTTTCATTTAACGGATCCCCTTCGCTGTCTTTATTGTCCGGCAGGGCGCGGCGCAGGTTTTTATCATCAGCAGATCCGGTTTGCTCCAGCGCTTCTTCCTGTTCTTTTGTTATTTCCTGGGTATTAGTCGCCTCATCCTTCGGCAAAGGGCGTTTTTCTTCAAAAGCCGCTTCCTGAGCACTATCCGACTCCAGGTGCTCTTCAGTCGGATTACGGGTAAAACGCTCATTGTCTGTTTCAAAAACACCGATACCCTCTTCATCATCCGAGGCAATGGTGATATCAGCCATTTCACGCAGATCCGGCGGATGTATATTTTCCTGGCCAGGAATATCTTCTACATCTGGCAGGTTCAAAGTGCCGGTATCCGGTTGCAGTTTTGCCTCATCCTTTTTTGTATCCGGCAGGTCTGACTGATTTTTATGCATTTTGTCCATCGTTTTTTATATAAAGCACAAATAGAGTGCCTTTTGCGGTCTTTATTCCTCTGAAAAACGGGTTAAAAAGAATGTAATTGGCTGAATATTAGTTTTTTACTAAAAAAAGTAAATAGTTGAATGGATAACAACAAGCTGCAGAATTTCCAGAAATATTGAATTTTGATGCTGATTTCTTCTCAGGAAAGGGGAAATGATACCTCAATCAGGGATGGAAGTGAAGCATGAACCGACCAGGAAAGATTATTACCTGTTCTGCTGTTTGCTATAATTTCGCACAGCAGCGTTACCTACACTCTTTTATCAATAAACTTCACGGGCTTTCTGGCTCCTTCGGGAAATTGCAATTGCTGCATTTCTTCACGTGTAAGATATTTTATGTGCGGCATTACACGAAGCCGCGCCTGCAGGTAGGTTTTTATTTTGCCATCGGTTTCCTCAGAAGTGTTGATCGGTAAAATATAAAGTAAAACCTCATCGGTCCCGATCTCGTTGCTGTACACTTCTGCAACGTACTCTTTAATTGCGTCTATTTTATGGATGATCTCAAAAAGGGCAGGAGCAAATAAAGTGGTGCCTTTAAATTTGATCATCTGCTTTTTGCGACCGATAACGGGAGAAAGCCGGGTTGTATGACGTCCGCAGATGCAGGGCTCATAAAAAGCCCGGCAGAGATCGCCGGTCTTGTAGCGCAGCAGGGGCATCCCCTCCACGCCCAGCGTGGTAATAGTGACCTCGCCTATTTCGCCCGGAGCTACCTGCCGGCCCTTATCATCAATCAGTTCCAGGATCACCAATTCAGGATTCTGATGTCCACCTTTGCCCGCCGCACATTCTGTAAAGGCCGTTTGCATTTCAGTAGAGGCGTAGGTAGAATAGAGCTGTATGTTCCAGTTTTCTGTAATCCGGTTACCTAAAATATTCAGACTGAGATCTTCGTTCCTCAGGTTTTCGCCAATACAGATCGCTTTTTTTACGGATGACTGATTCAGGTCGATACCATTTTCCCGGGCATATTGGATCAGTTTCACTATAAAGGAAGGTACCGCAACGATGGCATTCGGCTTTAAACGCTCAATCACTTCCCATTGCAGGGAGGGAACCCCCGGGCCTACACGTACCTGGCCTGCTCCCAGCTTACGGATACCCAGATAATAAGCGATACCTGCCATAAATTGACGGTCAAGAGTAAGCATTAGCTGGTAAATATCAGAAGCGCTGCCATCTGCGCAGGCAAAAGAACTGTATTCGTTATACGCCAGCCGTTGCAGATCGTTCTCTGTAAGCGCAATTGTTACGGGGCTGCCTATTGTGCCGGAAGTGGCCATATATTCCACGATCTGATGCTGTGGAACACACACAAATTCCTTGTTATATAATTGCAGATGCTCTTTTTCCGTTGGAGGAATGCGGACAAGGTCTTCAATATACCGGATGTTGCCGGGATCAATATTATTTTCCTGGAACAGCCGCTGGTAAAAAGGGGAGTTCACATTCAGGTACTGCACCAGATTGACCAGTTTTTTCTCCTGGTAAGCCTTTATATGGGGTGCCGGTTGAAAAGATAAGGATGGTAACTCGTTCATTAAGCCAAAAGTAGGATATATACCGAACTTTCGGAGCCAACCGGCGGATTTAGCAGGATCTACCGGAATTGACAGGTACCTTTTTCGCAGGGAATAGGCTGCATCTGCGATCATCCTTTCGGGTAAAATGCTGTGCAGCCGGGGAAATTTCGTAAAGTAATTTTGTGTTGATTATGCAATCATACGCTGCTTTGCTTCGGGATACTGATAGGATGACTTTTTTGACACAGCAGTTGTCATTCCGTTATAACCAGTACTGTTTTGCTATACGTTTTTTTGCCCTCTTTATCTACCTGCGTTAAACGCAGATAAAGTTTGGTATCACCGGAATTAACAACTGTTTCTTTTTTGGAACAGCTGTAAAAAAGCAGGCCTGCAACGACCAGTAGCACTCCTCCCCATTGTTTCCTTTTCCCGGCAGGGAACAGCGAACATACAAATGACAGACTGATAATACCCAGTGCTACAGGGCTGAGATCGGAGTGGTATTCGTAATGCAGTACAGCGCTTGAATGGCCATCACTGGCTTTTGATTGCACGGTTGCTATTTTTTTAAACGTTCGGCCGTCTGCAGAAACTTCAATATCAAAATGATCATTGTTGGTTTCGCTTTCGGTAACCCAGTTCACAGTCAGACGATTGTTGCTGAGTGCTGCACTGATAGCGCCGAAGTGAACCGGTAATACCGCATCTGTAAACTCATAAGCTCCCCTGTCTATTGCCGTGCCTATTATACGGGCATTACCAGCCAGGTCCGTATTCCCCATTGTTCCAGTGGAATAAAGCGTATTATCACCGGTATTAATAGCAGGACTGCCGGATTGTACTGTAAAATCGCCGCCGGCACTGTTTGTAAACAACGGATCGCTGTTAAGAACGTTGGTCAGCGTAGCTGTTCCCTGATAATTGGCGTTGATAACAGAGCTGGAAATAGTAATCGTTGCTGTGCCATTACTCACTTTAATTGCATCTGCTGTATTCTCATCCGTCCATATTATGGAATTTTGTATATGGTTAGCAACCGGGGCATTCAGATCCAGGACCGTACTGCCAGGGTTATAAAGCGTGCTGTTGACCACGGTTAAAGAT
>DASVMC010000897.1:0-5291 GCA_036384555.1 Niabella sp.
TGTATGGCTCTCAGGGTAATGACATGTATTTTCAGGGCGGGGAAGTATTGCTGAACGGGGCAGGCGTACAGAATCAGCTGGCCATGGTAGCCGACAGGTGGCGATCGCCGGAAGATCCCGGTGCGGGTAAAATAGCAAGAGCGATCCGCAACGATTATGCGTTTGGTTTCGGCGCAAATACGACCAAGCTGCTTTTTGACGGGTCCTTTATAAGGATGCGGAATATTAATCTGGCCTACACGTTTCCAGCTGCCGTTATAAAACGGATCCGGATACAGGGGTTAGCTGTTTTTGCGAATGTAACCAACCTGTTCACTATTACCAGTTATCCAGGCTATGACCCCGAGGGGGCAACGGGTGGCGATAATGTGGGCATGGCCGGTGTTGATTTTTTTGCCTATCCCAATCCCAGGACCTATTCCCTGGGCCTGCGGCTTACTTTATAATTAAAAAAATCCAGCAATTATGAAATCGAAATATCTTTTAGTTTTACTGATGGTGGCCGGCTTAACGTCCTGTAAGAAATTCCTGGATCTTACCCCGAACAGCCAGATGAGCAGTAATGACTTTTATAACAATCAGAATGATTTTGAAAGAGCATTGCTTGGTGCCTATTCCAATATAAGAGGCTTGTACAGCGGCAGCGCCCTTCAATATGCGGCAGACCTCAGAACGGATAATGCAGCAATCGATTGGTCTTCTCCGTCGACCGATGAAATGCAGCTGGAACAAAATGCGCTTACCTCTTCTAACGGTATTGTAAACAGTATCTGGAATACCTGTCTTAAAACGGTATCAAAATGCAATACCATCCTGAAGAGGATCGAACGCGTTGATTTTACGGAGGCGGGAAAAAACAAGATTATCGGCGAAACAAAATTCCTGCGGGCTTTAAGCTTTTTCTATATGGTGCAATTATTCGGCGAGGTACCGGTGACGTTTGAAGAATTTACCAGTCCCGAAGATATCATGAAAGCAGACCTGAGCCGGAAACCGGTGGATGAAGTTTATAAAGTGATCATTGCCGATCTTATGGACGCCGAGGCACTGTTGCCGGCTTCGCTCAATACAGATAAAACCAGGGCCTCTGCTGGTACTGTTAAAACCCTGCTGGGTAAGGTTTACCTCACCAGGGGTACTAATGACCTGGCAGCTGCAAAATTGAAAGAAGTGATCGATCTGGGTCAATATAAGCTGCATAATGATTACAGCGCCTTGTTCGCCCTGGGCAATAATAACCTGGATGAATCGATATTGGAAGTGCAATATGTAAAAGGCAAAAGCCTGGGCAATAATTATTCGGCATTGTTTACGCCTGCCATAACCAGCATGGCGCTGTTCCCCGGCAATGCGCAGGGCTCCGGGCGCATTACACCCACCCTGGATCTGTTTGGCGCTTATGAGCCGGGCGATAAAAGAAAAGCAGTTTCTGTCAGCGATTCTGTTCCGCTGATCAACGGAACAAAATCCTATGCCCGTTACGCACTAAAATTTGTAGATTGGGAAGCGGTTTCAGCATCCGATGGGGGTGTTACATTTACAGTGCTGCGTTATGCCGATGTTTTATTGATGTATGCCGAAGCCTTAAATAATCTGGGTAAAACCGCGGAAGCATTAGCCGAAATAAATAAGGTAAGACAGCGGGCAGGTTTGCCGGATCTTGCCGGTCTTGATCAGGCAGCAACGGCGCTGGCGCTGGAAAAAGAAAGGCGGGTGGAATTCCTGTTTGAAGGCCACCGCTGGTTTGACCTGCTGCGTACCGGCAGGTTAAGAACAGTTGTAAATGCTTATTACGAGGGCAGGGGGTTGAGCTTTAGAATAGAGCCGTTCGAAACACTATTTCCCGTGCCTTTGGCAGAGATACAGCTGAATGCTGATTTAACACAAAATGAAGGCTACTGATAAGGTACCGGTCCTTCAATTAAAAAGCAGTACTATGTTTATACGATATAAACGGATCTTAACGGGCGCTATTTTTTTGTTGCTGCCATTGGCGCTGCCGGCACAATACGAGCTTGCTCCGCTTAAGGGAAAGCCCTTTAATATGATTGTCCTTGAAGCATCGCTCAAGCCGTTTAAGGTTAATGAGCCGCATTATATACAGGCCGTTGCCCGGGAGATCTTTACGCAGTGGCAATCCCTGCTAAGACATGCGGATACCGTTTCAGTAATGTTATGGACGGGAGATGGCTCTGAAATATTAGACTATAGTGGAAACACGCAGCAGCGTCTGGAATGGGCCATGTACATGGGGAATCCTAACACCGCGCATGAGGTTGGCTCCGGTCCAAAGGAATTATCGATCCATGAAAGGGCCTATTTATATATTGACAATCCGCCCAGATTTAATTATGGCGATCTCCGGTTTATTGTACAGACATTAAAAGAAGAAGGACGCAAGATCACCGGGAAGCCTGTATTGGTAGGCGCTACATTCGATCCTGGTCCCGAATTTGCCAAATCAGCATTCAAGTACAAAAAACACCCGGAAATACTGGGGGGTAATGCTATGGGGCATAAGACCTTTGTGAATTGTTATTCCGTTTTAAACGGAGATAAGACCCACTATGCAGGCTTCCCGGACGGGATTCCGCAGGGAACGCCGTTCGGGACTTTTTTTGGGCGGCAAAGCCAGCATTTTCTGACAGACCTTCAGTTTGATTATATCTGGTTCAGTAACGGGTTTGGTTTTGGTGCGGAAGGCTGGTCGTCAACCGGTGCCACTTTTACGGGAAAGGAATTTAAGCAAGAGGAGCTGCCGGGCTTTTCGGAAAAGATCCTGCAGTTCTGGAAACTGTTCAGGGCTGCCTGTCCTTATTTTCCCATCCAGACAAGAGGTACTAATTTATCAGTAGGCGCAGATCTTGCACGGGATGCGGTGAACCTGAAGGCTATTTACGAGGGCGGGTTCAATATGCTGCCACCTCCTAATTCGCCCTGGGCCGCCCTGGATGGTGATTTCGGACTGGAAATGGCGGGCTATCTGTCGCGTATGGCGCAATTACCCGATAACCGGTTCCCGTTCCGTTTTTATACGCATGATCCCTGGTGGCTGAACAGCCCCTGGCTGGACCGGTATGGAAGGGAGCCGCATGATATTTATTTACCTATGTCGGTAAGCCGGATCGATGAAGCCGGGAACAGTTGCGTGCCCACACAATTGAACTTTTTAACGATTGATGATACCTACGGAAATATGCCCACGCAGGTGCCAGATGAAGTGATCCCTCATATTTTAAAGGCCCGCTATGACCGGCCTACGGCGCCGGGCCCGCTGGTCTGGGTATACCCGTTTGATGAATATCACGACTGGGCTTACCGGCAGCAGGGGCGCCTGCCTGAAGTATATTATGGCGACTGGTTCATAAGACAGGCGATCAATAACGGACTGCCCTTAAATACGGTGATCTCAACCACTGCATTCCAGTCGGTCATTACTAAAAAACCGGCGCTCTTTAAGGAGTCAATATTGCTGACAATAGTACCGGATGCCGGTACGCCTCTGGAGAAAAAACTGATGCAATTTGTAAGGGATGGCGGAAAATTGATTGTTTTTGGTCCTGCGGATCATGCCGGCGGGGAATGGCTCAGCATGCTGAATCTAAAAAATGAAACGCCGCTGGAAGGGATTTTTACATTGAATAGTAAAGATCAGCCCGATCAGCTGAGGATGAAATTTCCTACAAAGATCAATCACCGTTCCCTGTTTAACGGAGGAGGGATCGCCACCGTATTGTCTGACCGGAATGACCGGTATACCCGGATACTTGCACAGGTTCAGCAAGGCAGTCAGACAAGAGATGTTGTATGGGTGAGGCAGTTGCCGGAATGGAAGGGAGGTAAAGTGTTGTATATAAGAGGAACGAACAGCAGTAATTTTACAGGAGGCAGGCTACTGACACCCGATGATCCGGCTCAGTATGTTGCAGGACCTGTTTTGCTGCGTTACGCCCTACAGCAATTCGGGCTAGGAATTGCTATAGATAAACTTTCGCCGGACGTTAAAAGCCCGGTACTGACCATCTCCCGGTCGGCAAATGCTTTTATTTTTTCAGGCTATAACCCCAACAGCACGGTAAAAGAACGTTTAAAGTTTGCCCAGGGGGCACCATTGCTGCTGGGGCTTGAAACGATACTGGAGCATGGCTTTTCTTCTTACATACTGCCTACTTCGTGGAATCGTACCTGCAGGATCTTTGTAGAGCAGCAGGAAGGAATGATCTCCCATAAAGAACTGCATTCCGGTGAACGGGACATTGATAAACGTTACCAGGTTTCCGGGCTGAAATCGGCTACTGTCCGGGTATATGCAGACCCGGGGATCGGCGAAGCACAGTTTCATGCGTATGTCAACTCCGCCTATCCCTGGCAAAAAGGGAAATATCCGTTCCGGCAGCAACAGGATCAGTACGGAACCTATTTTTTAATAGAGCAGGTAACGGGAGACCTGGTGGTTTCGTGGTAAATTGCACTGGCTTAATTGTTTTTTATAAAAAAATTAAATGATGAAATTATTCCTGTGGACCTTCGCAATGCTTTTTGCAGCGCAATCACTGGCCGGTCAGGCAGCTGTACCGGAAACCTATCTGTCTGCAATTACAGCGCAGCTTCAGATTCAGTGGCCAAAAAATAAGACCATTAATCTTGTATTTCACGGGCACTCTGTTCCGGGTGGTTACTGGAATGATCATCGCGTGGAAACATTGCGTTCTTATCCTTACCTGGTGCTGAAGGCATTAAAGGAAAAATATCCTTACGCACTGATCAATATCATTGTTACGGCAAAAGGGGGTGAAAATGCCGTTGACGGGCAAAAGCGGTTTGCAGATGTGCTGGCACATAAACCGGACGTGCTGTTTATTGATTATGCATTGAACGATGTTGGTATTGGACTGGACAAAGCGAAAACGGCCTGGGAACAAATGATCCGGCAGGCTGATTCGGCCGGAATAAAAGTCATCCTGCTTACTCCTTCTCCTGATCAGCGCATGAACCTTGCTGACAGTACGAATCTGCTGGAACAGCATGCCCGGCAAATAAGAGCACTGGCAGCGGCTTACCATACCGGATTGGCAGATAGCTATTCTGTTTTTCAACAGGTCTTAAAGAAAGAAGGCTCCATTAAGCCTTATATGTCGTGGGTAAACCATCCCAATGAAAAAGGGCACCTGCTCATTGCAGCGGCGATCCTGAATTATTTTGGTTGGTAGCTGGTCCCTTTATAAAGTAAGGGTTGTCGGGCATTCTTGCATTAATCGCCGCAACTTACCGGTATTTCCAGTAATTCGCTA